>SKNI01000032.1 GCA_007120615.1 Myxococcales bacterium
CGTCGTCGGAGAGATCGGGCGTTGATTTCGCTGGTACGTCGCTCATATAAGTCCTGAAGTCCCATCCAACCCAAAACACGGACGATCCGGCGGTGCAACCGCCTCAGATCACGCGAACGAAAATGCTGTTCACTATCGAGAAATACACTGTGCCGACTGGGCACCGAAGCCAACTCAGCGAGAAGTCGATGCACCTCTTGGCGCCGCTCTTCACGAGTCTCGCCGGGCTTTCCCTGGGAGAAGCGCTCATCAAATCGACGAGCCATCTCCGAGATCGCCGGTCTCTGACCGCTTTTCGACGGCCACATATCGAAGGCATCCCAAAATAGCTCCTCGAAGGCTTCTTTTAAAATGGCCATGGGCAATACGTGATTAATTCTGCCCTTCGGATCGGTGTATCGCGCTACATTCCAGTCAAACTCCGTAAGGGGAGGAGAAATTTCACGGTCCTTTCGCCCGATATAGCCCGAGAGCCTCCGCGATCGTCTCCAGGGAAAAACGGTGGCCAGGTAGGCAGCGCTGCCGGCGACCAGAAAGATTGCCAACAAATAGAGGAGATCGGATTGCGTAAGCCTTTTAAAGACCTCGTTCAACCGCTCATTAAAGGATTGGATCCTCTCTCGGATATCAACGCCGCTGATATAGGTTCCATCGTCCTCCCCGAAGGTCCCCACCGTCTCAAAATCCTCGATCAATAGCCATACCCGACATCCCTCGGCGGCGGGACATAAATAGGTGAGGATATTGGAGGTAAATTGCAGATTATCGGCGGTTTGCAACATGGCGTTGATGAAGATGCCCGGGTCTGCCACGACCACGGACCGTCCCTCACCGAGCATCATATCGTAGACAAAGCCGCCACCTTCGTCATAGCGAACCACCGGTCCCCCGACGTTGTGTAGAATCGCCGGATAATTGCCCACGACTTCGTCGACCCCTTCGAGCAAGGGATGGCGCCCTTCCGGCGCAAATACAGGCCACCCCGGCTGATCGTCGACAAATTGTTCGTGCGGCAACTCTCCCGCTACGGGCTCGGTTCGCTCCAATGATAATCTCGCCAGAAACCGATCAGACATTCCAAAATCATCGGCCAGCAATACCCGTCCCCCGTCGATCATAAAGGAGGAGAAAGACTCCGAATCCATTTGCCGTGACGGGTAGATTACGATGATGAGATCCTCAGTATCCACCTCCCCCCAGTCCAGGGTGTCCACCTCCTCCACATGCATACCCAGTTCTTCGATGAGCTCCGAGAAGCGGGAGAGCCCATTCCACTCTGCAGAGTCCGTGGCAAAGTCTTCCGCTGCCACCGTTGCTCCAGCGAGCACAGCGAGCACCACCATCACCGCCCCGGCGATCAAGCGTCTGGAGGGGGTATTATCCATCACGGCCACTCTCCCTGATGGTCTTCAAACGGCGGGCTAACTCTTCCATCGCTTCCCGCGACGTCTCCCAGAGGGAATGGTCATAATCTCGACCGCTGAAATTTGTCTCCTCTACCAGCGACGTAATCACCTCCAACAAGACCTCAACCCGTTCATCTTCATCAAGGGATTCCCAATTCTGAAGTGCTTTCTGCCAGGGCTGGGAGTCGCCACTGCGAAGTTCTCGCTCACTCTCCGAGGTCTCCAATTGTAAAAGAACCTCCTCGATCTCCCGCGGTGTCAATTGTCCCCAGTGGTCGCGCCCGTCGGCCTTCTCCAACATCCAACGATAGAAGCGACGAATTTTCAAGGGAACCGGCGTGATGATCAACCGCAAATATTGTCGAGATGATGGCATCTGAATGCGAGTCTTTGCCGGCACAAAGCCCGGCGCCTCCACATAGAACTCAAACCCACCATCGTCGAGCCTGGGAAGCCGAATCGTGCCGTTACCTTCGCTGATGAGTTCGGCCAGCTTTGCCTCCTCTTGCTCAGCCTGAATCGTCACCACCGCCCCTTCAACGGGAAACTCTCGCCATTCATCCCATATCTGAAGTGTCACCCCTCCGTTATTCCTCTCATCGCTCTCGGTGGGCCTCGCCATAACCTTCAATTGCACAGACTCCACCGCAGCGAAAATCTCATCCACCTTCTGTCTCTCCACTTTCTGCTCTCTCGCTCTCCCCACGATCACAAAGAGAGCCGCCCAGAGAGAGAGCACACCTCGTCGTCCCAGCCATAACGCTCCACCGATAATGGCGAGCATGGCGAGACCTCGTACGATGGCCCCCAGAACGGAGTCTTTCACCTCGATGACACTTCCCTGCCACAGGATATCTTCTCCCTCCGGTGGCAGAACTCGAGCCGACGCCTGCCAGGGATCGGAGCCCATCTGCTCAAAGGTGAAAAAACCGACCGCTCTCCCCCTGGCATCGGTGTGGCCGGTGGTAATCAGCACCTCCTGCTCTCCCTGGTCTGGCGCATCCACTCGATCCAGACGCATCTCAACGTCGCCGTTTTCAACTCCCCCATTCTGGTCACCGATGAATATCTCGATCTCCACACCTCGTTCCAGCCTGCGAAATACCTGCTCCGCCTCCCCTCGAACGTTGAGTGATTCCACCCGGCGAATTGAGAACCGCGATGATTGAGGCTCGCGAAAATCACTGCCCTCTACAACTGCCAGCACCTCATTTTCACCAATTTCAAGATGAGAACCGATCTCGAAATCGCTGCGGCCTTCGGCGTCGAGATCGACGGAGGCGACGAACTCACCGTTCACCGAAAGGGTCACAAACGTCGCCAGTCCGCGGCCGCCGGCAGTCGCCTGAATACGCAACCTCCCCCGAGGCTCGCTACCCAGGACCCAACTCGGTCCGGTGATGCTCAATTCCGTCGGCAACGCTTCCAGTATAACCGTCGTCTGCGCCACCGAAGGTGATACATGACTGCCTCCTCGGTAGCGGGCTTCCACCTCGTATACGCCAGGGGCGAACTCCACGGTTCTCGAAAACCGCCCCTGATAATCCACCCGCAGAGTCTCGGACAACAGGTCTTCCCGATAATTACGCACCAGAAGTTCGATATTCTCTACGGGGAGTCCCGTTCCCAGGTCATCGCGCAGCGAGCCCGAGATATGGAGAACGGTCCCCGCCTCTTGCACTTCCAGCTCAATTCCGGACTCCCCCTGAACGCGAATTTCCAGGCCATGGGCCTCTGCTGCTACCAGTGAGATGATCCCTATTACCCACAGAACCGTGAACTGTGACCATACTCCTCTCATTGGTTGTCCGCCTCCAACTCAGCCAATTGTCGGCGGGCTTCCTCCGAGATCTCTCCCACCGATACCAGTCCTAGCACTCGCTCCAGATGCTCTCGAGCTGTGCCGACCTCCCCTCTGGCACGGGCAACTTCTGAAAGCCTCAGATGAGTCTCCGGGAGTGTTGGATTCCGCTGCAACGCTCTCGCAAAAGAATTCTGGGCGTTCTCCCAATCCTCGTTGGCTTGATAATAGAGCCCTTCTTCGATGAGCAAATCGGCCCGTTCCCCGATCCCATCTCTGGCTCGCTCCAGGTAAATCAGAGCACTACTATCCCCTTCCCTGGAGCCATAAACGATAGCCAGCCAGCGATTCAACTCCGCCCGGGCCGGGGCATTTCGCGGTGTATTGGCGTATTTCCCCAGCACTTCTGCCAGGTCACGGCGGCCCCGCTGTCGATCCCCCAGATAATAGGAGAGGCCCAGCCCTTCCAGGGCCTCCATATTTCTGCGATCGCGCAACGTTGCTCTCAAAAAGACCTCCCGTGCCCTGTCATAGCGGCCATAATCCAGGTGAACGCGACCCAATTCGATGAGGAGATACGTAGAATCCTCATCTCCTCTCCAGGCTCGCTGAAAGTGAAACCGCGACTGCCGCTCATTTCCTTCCACGCGACGCAACAGACCGACCTTCCAATTCGCCTCCGGATGTCCGGGAGCGATCTCCAGTGCGCGCTCCAGAAGCGTGGCGCAACCTTCCAGATCGCGCCTCCAGAATGCCGCCCCCCCAAGGTCGATGAGGTGTTCCAGGGTATGCAATTCTTCCCCCCCAAAAAAGGCCGTGTCCTCGTCAGAAGCCTCTTCCCCGGCCCGGGCCTGGACTCGCTGCTTGAGTGGACGCAGCGGCAGGTACTGGAGTCCCTCCTCCGCCAACTCCAACGCCGCCATCGCCTCCCGAGCACGTCCGTCGGCGAGAAATGCCAACGCCCGAATTCGCAGAGCCCGAAGATCATCTCCCCTGCTCCATGAATTTTCCAGCGCATCCACATGACGACCCTCCAGATACGCCAGATGCGCCTGGGCAGTGGCCTTCAGGCTCGGATCGACGATCTGTTCGATCCCCCGCCCTGCAGCCCGACGGTCGCCGTCGACCAGAAACGACTGAACACGCTCAAAACGGGCCGCATCACCGAAACGCTCGTCGCCGACCACGGCTTCCAGCGTTCGGCGCGCTCGTTCGGTGGATCCCAGCGCCATCAGGGTCCGACTTCTCACCAATAACGCTTCCATCTCCAGTGCATTCGGGCGTTCTCCGGGAGCAGTGAAATGATCGGGGCGTCGGGCCTCTCGATTCGATATAAAATCACCGGATTCCCCACCGTCGCGCTGGCCCAGGGGTCGATCTTCGAAGGGAATCGCAAACCCAACCGCCCAGTCTGCTCGACCCAGATCCGTCATCAGCCGGGGAGCCATGATCTGAATCTGGCGATAATACTCCATGGAGAGATGCTCCTCTTCGGCTGCCGCTTCGAAGAAATCACGACTATCTTGTGTTCGAAGCAATCCAGCGGAAGCCTGAGCGCAGATGACGTTGGACGATGGCAAAAAGCGGGGACTCTCACCGAGCCTCTCCGTACAAGCCCGCGCCGCCTCCTCCCAGCGATGCTCGCTGCTCTCCTCTGCGGTTTGCGCAAGCGCGAACCAGGCGGCCAGGAAATGATCCCCCGGCGGCGGCTCTCCTCGATCGGCTTTCAGCCGCGATTCATCGTGGAATCTCAGGGTCGAAAGAAACGGATCGACCCAGGGCAATTGTCCGTACGGATGATTCGGTCGATGCTGGTTGAGCCGTTTCTGTTCTCGCTCCCATAACTTCGGGTCATACCGATAGGCCGCAATCCGAAGAGCCCCGGTTCGGGCCGGGACGAACTCCTGGAAATGTTGCTGGACTCTGCTGTATCGAGCCAGCGCACATTCCCACTCCCCTCGGGCTTCGCAAATCCGCCCCCGGACGAAGAAGGCCGGCAATTCATCTCCATAGGCGTGATCGAGGTGGTGAGAAAATCGCATCGCCTCTTCCCACTCCCCTCGGCGGGTAGCGTCGAGGGCGGCGGCCGCAAGCCCCCAGGGAGTGCTGGGATTCTCCTTCACATTAATCAGCTCCGTATCCCCTCGACCTTCCAGGGCAAGCAGCGCGTTGATAAATTGTCGTCGCCCGGCAATCGCAGGATCGGACCGCGTCCCCGGGGCCAGCGACAGCCGATCTAGCGTGCGATGAGCTCGCTCCGGAGCCAGGGGATCGAAAGCCCTCATGATCTCATCGAGTTCCGCAACTCGATTGGCTTCCCGAGCATGATTCCATCCGACGACCACCACTGAACTGATGATGACGGCAATCGACAGACTGAGGGCAAGAATAAAGATCTGGCGCTTCTTCGGTCGGCGCGCCTGTCGAAGCCGCTCCCCGGTTGTCAACTCTTCCGATTCCCTTCCCCGAGTCTCGCTTGCCGCCTCCTCGCCACCCGACTCCTCTGGCGAGGCTAGCTTCTTCGGTTCTTCCCGGCCCGATTTCAGGGATTTCTGGTCCTCGAAAGAATCGTGATCCTCGAAACAATCGGTGGGCCTCGACTCTTCACCCGGGGTGCCTTGCTCCTTCGAGATGACCGGTATCGGTGGAGCAATCTCGATGCCCCGCTCCGCGGCCTGTGTTTCCACGGCGCAGGCCATCTGTTCTTTCTCCAGGCGCCGCAGTTCATCGACTGCGAACCTCAAAAGGCCGGCCTCGTCGTTTTGATATTCAAGGGCCCGAAAGAGGTCGGACTCCAGCCCCGGTTTTTGGATATGTCTTGTATAGATAAAAAGAAAAAGGTCCAGCGCATCATCGTGCCCTGGATCTCGTCTCAGTCCCTGGACCAGCAGGACCATTGCTCGGACTGGATCTTCGCGCTCCAGCGCACTCCTGGCGCGATGGTGAAAATCCATGGTGAAAAACTCGCGATGAGAAAAGGTAGTTCGACCTGAAGCACGCTGCTTTCCGGTCGGTCACCGCGAGATCTTCACCTCTCCGGGCAAAAAGATTCCGATTCCAGCCGACAGAATCACCGTATTACCCAGTTGCGTCGATGCCGCACCGGAGCTTACTTCAGCGCGAGCAGCAATATAATTTCGCATCTGAAAATTTAAAGAAATCATATCCCCCAGGAAAAGTCTCATCCCTGCACCGAACATCCCACCGGGACGAACTCCACTCAGTCCGGGATCACCCTCGGCGCCGGCCAGAGCGGGCTCTACGCCCTCTCCGATCATGGCCATTCCTCCCATCAGATGAAAATCATAATGGGCAAAAAAGGAGTCCATTACGGAAAACTTTCCAAAGGCAGGCACGTAAATTAGACCGGCATCCATGGTCCATTGAAATTTGGAGTAAGAGATTCCCCCAAGACGCCCATCATCGAGAGTGGCCTCCAGGTTTCTGCGCAGACTGGTGTCCATCTGGAGCGCGCCGAAATTAGCGGTCGCTCCGATCCCGAAGAGATTGTTCAGATAATAACTGATGCTGACACCGGGCAACCCGTTTCGAATGAACGCGTCATTGAGAGAGAAGGCCATCATCGGCTGAATTTCAAGCCGTGCCGACCGATGAAGCAGCTGCCGTCGAACGATCGGGCCCGTCTCCAAGGAAGCGATCTCCTCGTCGAACTCCGATGAGCCCATGGTTTCCTCAGCCGCCGCCTCGGCGCTGGAAAACGCCCACGATCCGGCAACCACCGTAAAGACCAAAAACCATTGTGCCATCGCCCTGCGTGCTTTCTTCATCGTTTCCTCGAGAAAAACGTACCCAACTAGAATCATGAGATGAAACGGAGACTATCTTGATACGGAGTCGCTATATTCAAAGCCCATGGGAAAATAGAAACTCATTCCCGCCCCCAGGGTCACAGAATGGGTCAGCACACCTGATGGCTGACCACGGACTCGACCGGAGAAAAGCACATCGCGAACCTCCACGTTGACCGCCATCCACTCGTTCAAAAAGAGCCGTGTGGAGATGCTGACCGTTCCGGCCGGACCGCTCTGACGAGCGGCGGGCTGGGAGACGGATGTGGACTCTGAGAACATCGCCCCGGCACTGAGAGCCACATCGTAGAAGATGATTCCTCGGTTCATGAACGCAAACTTACCAAAGAGCGGTACGAATCCGATCTCCGCTCCCGCTCCCCAGTTCAAATAGGCAGCATCCACTGTAGCACGCGTCTGAGCGTTGACGTCCGAGAAGGTCTGGGTAGGACCACCGATTACGTCGCCGAAATTATACCACTGCACCACCCCACCGGCGTAAATCCGCTCGGTGATATGAAAGTTGGCATTGGCCCCGACCTTAAAATTTCGGTACACGGCGTCATTGATGGTCATGCCCAGCCGAGGAGTCAGATTAAACCGCCCCTTTTGTAGCACCGGCTTGGGTTGAATGACGTGAATGGTGTCAGCGAAATCCGCTCGTTCCATCTCTTCTGCTACCGCCACGGAGGTGGTGAGCATCAGGACGATCAGAAGGGCCGCTGAGGCCGTGAGATATTGAAGCAGATGACTTCTATCGCGCATGGTTCTTCCAACATGTAGAGAGGCCGAGCGGTAATGGAACCGACCAAA
>SKNI01000007.1 GCA_007120615.1 Myxococcales bacterium
AACGCTGGCCTGGTCGGCTTCGGCGGCGAGACGGCCGCGGCCGTCGATGACCCGGATCCCGTGGGCCGTGAGCGCACCGGTCAGTGGGCCTTCTACTCGGTCGATCTCGATGGTGCCGGGGATCGACTCGTTGACCTCGGTCAAAATTCGGTCCACGACCATTCCGCGCACCCCTTGATGCTGCAAGGCCAGAAAGACCAGCAGCGGGATGGCGATCAAGATCAGGAGTATAGCCCCCAGACTTTTTATTGTGCGTCGTAACCAGGGTTTCATATGCAATGGCCGGGCGCTGTCATTCCAAAACTAAGGGTCTTCGTCTTCGGCGGGCCCGGACGAACGTGGGAGATAAATAAAAGAGCAGATCCCAGAACTACAGCAAACACCGATGGCGAATTGCTTATTTCGCCAGTGCGCGCCTTGGCGAAAGCCAGTTTTTTATCAACCATGATGGTGACGTTTTGAAAGAACCGCTTCTTTCGTGGTGAGCAGAGGTTGCGCGGTGCGCGCTGGCAACGGTACCATAAACGTCAGAGCATGGTAGTGAATTTCGTATCCGCGGATGGTTCACCTCGTTGAGGGCGGCTTCTGGGAACGAAACGAAACGATCGCCAACGGCCAAGATCATAAGTGCGAGCCGCCGGTGGTCACGACAATATTGTCGATACAATCAAATAAATGACGAGAAATCGCCGAGTTCGGCTGGTCTATAGTGAGGAGAGACGATGGTGAAAAATTCGAATCTGGCAGCCTGGAAAGTACAGGCAGTTGCGGTGGTTCTTTGTTCGCTGATCGGTGGCGCAGCGCTGGTGATGCCTTCTGTAGCTCAGGCCGAGGAGTCCGGTGAGATCGATCAGCGCTCGGCGCTGGAGTTGATCCGAACCGGCAACGACGCCTTCGAAGAGGGTGATTTTGAGACGGCCTACGAAAGCTATGTAGCGGCTCACACGGTGTTGCCGGAGCCCACGATTCGTTATCGCATGGGTCAATCAGCCCAGGAGTTGGGTCAGATCCGCGATGCGATTCGCCACTATGAGGCATATCTCCAGGAGGGCGACGATGAAGATCGAATCGCCCGAATCGAGTCGGTGCTGCCCGAGCTGCAGACGAAATTGCCGGCCACCCTGGTGATCACTAGTGAGCCCGCGCAGGCCGGAATTATTATCAGTGGTCGAGGTGATGTGGGACGAACTCCCGGGGAATATGAAGTAGACCCGGGGGAATTTCGGGTGACTCTTCAACTCCGAGGATATGCCGATAAGGTTATCGAAGGAGAGGTGGTCGCCGAAGAAGAAAAGACCATTCACGCGGAACTTCAAACCGAAGAGCCCCGCCGGATCTCGACCACTCCCGATGAGGACACCTCTCGACTGGGCCTCTGGGGTTATACGTCGGCCGGCCTGGGCGTTGCTCTTCTTGCGACCGGTGGAACGTTCTCCTTTTTGCAGGCCGGAGTCACCGCTGAGGTCAACGAATATAATAAGCGGGCCACCACTGCGGATCGGGATGAACTGGAAGGGTTAAAAGACGACGCCATGACCTATCACCGGGCGGCTCTCTCCAGTTATATCGCCGGGGGAGTCCTCACGGCGGTGGGTGTGGGAATTGTGACCTATGATTTTATGCGCTCCGGCGATAGCGATTCGCAGCGAGTGCATCTGGAAGGTGGCGTAAATCCCAACGGTGGATTTGTGGGAATTCGCGGAAATTTCTGAGCTCTTCGGTGGTGAAATCCTATGATCGGTATCTCGACGCAGCTTATCTTTGTGGCGCAGGTCGCAGATTATATCGACCTCGCCGAAGGTGCGGGCTACGGAACTCAGGCGTCAACGATTGTGGCGATGGTAGGGGGCGTGGTGTTGATGGGAGTTCTCATCGGCGCGGTGCTGGTGGGAGTGCAGTGGTTTCGGGCGAATCTATCCAAGAATTCGTCGCCACCGATGAGGATTTTGCCCCGGGAAGTTAGAAATCGAGTAGATCGAGCGATTTCAACGGGGGAATATATCGCGGCTGGCGATATTCTGGCGCGAGCACAAGAAGATTACGAAGCGGCGGAAAATTATATCAAGGGCGGTGCCTACGAGCAGGCGGCGCAGGTGTTTGAGAAAGCCGGGATTCTGGCGAGGGCGCTCTATTGTTTTAAACGAGCCGGGATGTACGATCAGGCGGGCCGAGTCTATGAAAAGATGGAGCGGCCCCAGGATGCAGCGGCGGAGTATTTTCGAGCCCAAGACTGGAGGCGGGCAGCGCAATTATACGCCGAGGTCGGTGACTTTCGACGGGCTGCGGAAAATTATGAAAGGGCGGAGTTGTTTTTGGATGCTGCCGACGCCTTTGACCGGGCCGATAAGCCCCTGCTGGCAGCGGAACACTACGCTCGCCATCTTCAAAAGCGCATGGATGATAGCGAGGGGGAGTTAACGGAGTTGCCCGAAGAAGACCGCCAGCGAGCGCGGCGGGCGGGCGAACTCTTTCGAGAAGCCGGCGAGACCCATCGGGCGAGCGAGGTCTTTCTGTCGGCGGGGTTTGCGGAGGAAGCTGCGGAAACACTGCGAGTTTCCGGGGACTATACCCGGGCGGCGGAGTTGTTGGTTTCTGCCCATCAGCCGAAGTTGGCGGCCAAATTTTTAGAAGAAGCAGGAGAGGCCAAACGAGCTGCCCAGATGCGAGCCGAGGCTGCGCTGGCGGAAGGCGACGAGGCGGAAGCGGCCAGATACCTTCGGGAAGCGGGAGAGCCGGAGAAAGCAGCCGAGCTATTCGAGAAGGCCGGCCGTCTGGAAGCGGCGGCCGAAGTCTATGAGGAACTCAAAGACTTTGACCGGGCTCTGGAACTCTATCTGGAATTGCCGCGATATGCCCACGCCGCTCGCTGTGCCGAGATCGCCGGGAAGTTGGCCCGGGCCGCCGAATATTATCAGGAAGCAGGAGATATCGACGGGCAATTGCGAGTGCTCAAGCAGCAGGGCGATTACTTTCTGGCGGGGCGCCTCCAATTTGAGCATCGCATGTACGAAGATGCTCTGGAGACTCTGAATAATATCGACTCCCGCGACGCCAATTACCCGCGGAGTCTGGAGTTGCAGGGGGATATCTACCGGGCACAGGGGCGAACGGAGAAGGCCTACAGTAAATATCGATCGGCCGTCGGCAATCGCGACGCTGGCCCTTCGGTGCTGCCGCTTTACTACAAAATGGGTCGAGCCCTGGAAGAAGAACCCGATCTGGCAGGTGCACTGGAATCTTATACGAAAGTCGTCGAGATCGATGAGCATTATGAAGATGCCGAGTTACGGATGAAAGCGATTCGAAAGCGAATGCGCCGGGGAACGCTGACCGGGCGGACGACGAGTGGGATCTTCGGCTCCGGAGAGCAAGGAGATGAGTCGGCGGCTCGCTACGAGATCCTCGAAGAGATCGCCCGAGGAGGAATGGGCATTGTCTACAAAGCTCGTGATACCGTCCTGGGACGAACGGTAGCGTTTAAGATTCTGGGAGAGAATCTTCGCGATAATGAGACGGCCGTGAAATATTTTCTGCGAGAAGCGCGAGCAGCAGCGGCGCTCTCTCATCCCAATATCGTGACCATTTATGACGCCGGAGAGCAGGACGGCGAATATTATATGGCCATGGAGTTTGTGGAGGGAACGACCCTGAAAGACTTGATCCGCCGGGTGGGAGCGCTCTCCGATGACCAGGTGCGATATATCCTTCTGGGATGCTGTCGAGCCCTGAATTACGCCCACGGCAAAGGGATCATTCACCGGGATATCAAAAGCGGTAATGTCATGACCACCCGTGATCGGGCACTGAAGGTGATGGATTTTGGACTGGCGAAGTTCTTAAAAGAGTACCAAAACAACCATACTCAGCAGGTGGGGACGCCGTTTTATATGTCTCCGGAGCAAATCATCGGTAAGGATATCGACTTTCGAAGCGATCTCTACGGGATGGGTTGTACGATCTTTGAATGCGCCACGGGGACGGTCCCCTTTTTCAAAGGCGACTTGAGCTATCACCATATCCACACCGCACCGCCGTCGCCGCAATCGATCAATCCCGGTCTTTCCGATGAGATGGAAGGGGTGATTTTGAAGTTGTTGGAGAAAGACCCCGCCGATCGATATCAGAACGCCCGTGAGATTCTAGATCTGATGGAAGAATGAAGACCCGCTGAGGCAGGTTATCAACGAAGGGGGCGCATCTCGCGTTCTTCGATGACCGGCTGGGTCTCCTGAGCCTGTCGCCGAAGGCGTGCCGCTCGGCCGGAGTAGCCCCGTTCTTCCTCGAAGGCGGCATAGCGAAGCAGGATTCCCGTGTTCTCGGGAAAGTTTTCCACCAATTCTTCAAAGAGTTCGGCTACTTCTTCAACGCGGCCGAGTTGCTGATAGGCGGTGGAGAGATTGATAGCGGCTTGAATATTTCTGGGGTCGGCGTTGTAGATGCGCTGGAGTACGGCGGCGCCGTCGGCTGGGCGATCGAGGGACAAAAAAATGATGCCCAGGCGCAGGGCGATGCGCTGATCGTCGGGAAGAGCGGAGTATAGCCAGAGGTATTGTGTAAGGGCCAACTCGTCATCGCCCAGCTCTTCGGCGAGGCGGGCGGCCTGGCGATGAAGTGAAAGATCATCGGGGGCGTCCTGGAGGGCCAGAAGAGTGACGTCGAGCAGGTCTTGAGGGCCGAGGCCTGCGGCATCTCCGGAGGAGAGAGCATCCCGGAGATCTCGGGCTCTTCGAGTGCGTCGTGGTTCGCGCTCGGCGGCGGCCAGGAAAGCATCATGGGCCTTTCGGTGCTCGCCGGCCTCCTCAAAAGATCGGGCCTGATCGCGGGAGAGCTTGGCCAGAAGCTCCAGCGCTTCTCGCTCGCGGCGTCCATCGTCGGCAGCCAACTCGGCCATGGTACGGGCGGCATCGATCTCACCGGCTTGTTGGGCCTGTAGGGCATCTTTTAAATAGAGATCGCCCTGATGGGGTTCGCTAGAAGCGCAGGCGGTGGCCAATAAGATTATCAGCACCATTAGATTGACGATGAGCCGGTGTGGGGCAACCTTTGAACACATGATACGCTCGCATAAGAGTCGTGTTTCGATGCCTGTGATACCACTGAGAGAGAGTAATTTGAAGATCTTCGATCCTCATATGCGCAGTCGGACCCAGAGTGGAGATGATCTCAAGAATCTTCATTATTTCGGGACGACGGAAGTGGTGACGACGGCCCATGGGGGCCAGGGCTTTGAGCGCGCAGAAGATCTCCTGGAGTATTTCGACCTTCTGACCGGGGAGGAGTCGCGAAGACTTCAGAAGTGCGGTCTGATTCCCCATGTTGCGGTGGGGGTGGTTCCCGATGCCCGACCTCGCAGGGCTCATTATGAGATCTGGAAGGCGTTACCCGAGATTCTGCAGCGCCCCATCGTAGTGGCCATCGGGGAGGTCGGGGTATGGGAAGACAATGATGAGCAGTGGGATTTATTCGAGCGCCAGGTTCGCATCGGTCTGAAGTTGGACTCCATGCCCATGATCGTCACACCGCCGAAGGAGTTGAAGATAACGTTGACCTATAAGATGATGAAGCGGCTGGAGAAATGGGGCTATCCTCCGTCGCGGATTCTGATCAATTATTGTGATGAGCGGCTACTGGAAAATGTGATTCAGAGTGGATTTTATGCCGGGTATCCCGTCGGGGCGGCCAGCAACGACCCCAGGGACGCCGGACCGTTTATCGCCGAGATTATTGACCGGGTAGGGGGGGCGGAGCAGATCCTTTTGACGGCCGCCTTGCGAAGCGGAGGAGGGGATGTGCTGGGGATCCCGAAGACGATCGTAGCCCTTCGGGAAGTGGGCGTGGAGGACACCTCCATCGAGAATATGGTATACGCAAACGCAGGCCGTCTCTTCGGGCTGTCGGGGACGTGAATTTAAAAACGCGAGGGAGTCATGGATGAAGTAAGAAAACCGGAGGTTCAGCGGATTTTGTTGGCCACTGATTTTAGTCAGTGGACCACGAAAGCGGTGGATTTTGCCTTTCACCTGGCGGGTTGTTTCGGAGCCGAGATCTATATGGTTCACGGTATCGAGCCCATCGCCAATGTGGCAGTAGACGATGAAGAAGACGATGAAGATAGTGATTTTGACGACTTCTTCGGTGAGCTCATCGAGAAATCCACTGCCCGCCTCGAAGAGCTGGTCACTCGGGCACAGGAAGAGGGCATATCGGCCCGGTTTCATATCGAAATCGGCCAGCGCTGGAGGATCATCCTCGATCAAGCCTCCACGGAGGATGTCGATATGATCATCCTGGGGCGCCGAGCGTATAAAGATCATCAGGATATCTCGCTGGGTACGACCAGCCAGCGGGTGTATTTCGGCAGTTCCCGACCCGTACTTACAGTACCCAGCATCAGCGACCAGGAAGAAGAATGATGGAGTGGAATGAAGCGCCCCAGGAGCCAGGACAACTATTCAGAGCGTATGACTTTCGGACCAAGAAGAGATTGGGGCAGCATTTCTTGGTGGACGCTGCGATTCTCGATGAGATCGTCTCCATCGCCGATGTCCAGCCCGAGGAGCGAGTGCTGGAGGTGGGCCCCGGGTGTGGGACCCTCTCGTTGATGTTATTGCAGCGGGGGGCTGAGGTGGACGCGATCGAGCTCGACCGCGATGCCATCGCATTCTTGAAAGAGAGCCTGGAGCCTCATTTTCCGTTTCGCGTTCACGGGGGAGATGCCCTGGAGATCGATCTGAGTTCGATTTTGGAGAGCACACCGCTGCCCTGGAAGGTGGTCGCCAATCTCCCCTATAATGTGGGCACGGAGGTGATGTTTCGACTCTTCGAACAGGCGCCGCGGATTGAAGCGATGACCCTGATGTTTCAGCGGGAGGTGGCACACCGAATTGTCGCCGAGCCGGGCGATTCGGGGTATGGAGTGCTCAGTTTGATGGCTCAGCTCCACAGTCATGTGCACCTGGCGATGACTCTGGGTCCGGAGGCATTCTTGCCGCCGCCACGGGTGCACAGCTCGGTGGTTCAATTTCGACCACTGGAGAAAACCAGGATCGAAGATCGCAAGCTGCGGGAGTTATTTCGTCGAATCGTTCGGGCCAGTTTTCAGATGCGCCGAAAAACGTTGGCAAACGGGCTCAAGTCCATCGGTATCGAGAAGCCCCTTGTGGAATCAGCCCTGGAGAAGATGGACAGAAAGCCAAAGATCCGACCGGAAAAGCTCGGATTTGACGAGTTCGTTCGATTGGCTGAGCTTCTGGACGAAGAGGGTGTGCTCAGCGATCTGGAAGCCTCGAGGTGAGGTCCACCACATTTTCGGGAGGGGAGTCGCCTTGTAGAAAGGTCTCCACACGCCGGGCTTCGACCTCATGGGAGATGGCGAGGTAGGCCTGGCGATCGGGCATTCCTCGGAGCCGATTCTTGAGATATTGGCCCACGTAATCAATGAGAAAGGCGAGGGTGCCGTCGCGCATAAATTGGACCACATGAGCGACTTCGTGGGCGATCAGAAAAAGAGGGACTCCTCCGCTCTGAGCGAAGATCTGGCGACGGATATAGATCTGTCGACCAAGAGTGATGCCGCTGGCTCGAGAGCGAAGCGCGAAATAGGCGATCAGGGGCCGAACTCCCCGGGCAACCGGTGGCAAGGTGTGATGAAAGGGAATCAAGAGGCTCGCCTCGATGGCCTGCTCACAGAGAGGGCGGGGGGCGATGTTGCTCTCAAGGAGAGCCTGCAACACGCTGGATGCCTCGTCGCGGGAGAGAGGCCGAGTGATTACGGTGGGCTCCGGCGAAAGAAAA
>SKNI01000553.1 GCA_007120615.1 Myxococcales bacterium
GGACTGGGAGAGATCCGAGAAGAGGTGGCTCCTGCGGAGGAAGTAATATTTGAAGCAATTTCGTGGAGTTCAGTACGCGTTCTGGAGCAGAGCTGGCAACGGGCTCGTCAGGACGGGCTCTTGTGCGAATTGTTGAGCTTCTGGTACGATGTGGACACCTTTGAGGATCTGAAGATCTTGCGGTTTCATCTGAAAGAATATCTGGCGAAACGAGATCCGTTGCTCGGTCAGTATACCCGCCAAACCCTCGAAACTAGCTCTCTACGTGAAATCGAAGAGACCTGAGGATTTCGATTCTGGCGGTTCCAATCGATAAATCCTATCCCCAGGAAAGCACGTGAGTGAAAAAGGTGTTAAGCAATGTTCCGCGGGAACTGTTCTCTTTCGCGAAGGCGAAGAGGGCAACCGAATGTATGTGATCAAATCAGGTCGCGTGCGTCTGACCAAAAAGATCCATGACTCCGAACTGGTGGTGGAAGAGTTAAGCGCCCGGGAGTTCTGTGGCGAGTTGGCGATGCTGGGCACCGCGCGGCGGCCGGTGTCAGCAGTAGTCATCGAGGATGCCTCGGTGATTCAAGTGCAGACCGGTCAATTTGAAAGTATGATCAAGGGCAATACCGATATTGCGCTGCGGATGTTGAAGAAGTTAACTCAACGTCTGACCCAGGCTCAGTATCGGGTTACCAACTTGATTTTGCGCTCCAATACGGCCCGTGTCCTTCATCAGCTGCGGGCAGAGGCGGAGCATCGAAATGATGAAGTGACCATGGCCACACCGCTCCCGGAGAATCTGGCGGACGTATTGGCCATTGAGATCGGAGAGATAAAAAAGGTGTTGAGCCAACTGGTCAGAGACGAGTTGATCACCATCGATAAGCGTGGGTATTTCCAGATCCAAGATCCCATGGCCTACGATCGCTATCTTCGATATCTGGAGCTTCACGATCGCTTCTCGTTCAACTGAGACCGAAAAATATTCGAATTCTACTTCCTGGGGGAAGTTGACCCGAGAGTTATATGGTCTTCGAAGGTTCGGGATAGAGCCCGGGCTTGAGCGAATGCAGAGTGCCCTGGCCGCCGAAAGTCTGCAGAACAACTGCTTTCAGACGGTTATAGTGGCTGGAACCAATGGCAAGGGCACGGTGGCCTCTCTTCTGGCGGCGATCTTGCAGGCTCACGGCCATCGGGTTGGCCTGTATACCAGCCCCCACTTGATCGATGTGCAGGAGCGGTTTCGCGTCAATGGGCGGCCACTGGCGCAGGAGCGAATCGAACCGGTCATGGGCCGAGTTCTTGATCAATACGGTAGAAAAGAACAACGTGCAGGGGGATTGACCTTCTTTGAGCTCACAACGCTGGTGGCAGCGATTCTCTTTAAGGAGGAATCCGTTGATATTGCTATTCTAGAGGTGGGGCTCGGTGGAAGGCTGGATGCAGTAAACGCGATGGAGCCGGATCTCTCGGTGATCACCACGATCGGAATCGATCATACGAAATATCTGGGGGATACGATCGAAGAGATCGCAGTGGAGAAGACGGGCATCCTGCGAGAAGGGATACCGGCGATCATCGGGGAACAGGAAGAGCCCGGTGCACGGGAGGCCTTGCTTGATGCAGCCAAAACCCTCGGTTCTTCCCCGGTTATATCAATAGAGGATGGCCAAGGCCTCAGGGCTCCGCTGGAGCGGCACAAGCAAACGGCTGCAAAAGCGGCCGAGATTGTTCTGGGAAGCGACTTGGAGACAGGCCGAACCGAAGAGGGAGTAAACCGGTGGCGGTGGCCGGGCCGGCTTGAGGAATTGAGCTGGGGCGAAGGCCGACGGATTCTGGTAGACGCTGCACACAATCCGGCGGGTGTCGACGCTCTACTCGACCAGGTGAAAGGCCAGAAGGGTCGATTTGATGGCATTGTCTGGGCCATGATGAAGGACAAAGATCCGGGACAAGTTCAGGAGTTGATGGAGCATCTGGGGGCTCCCGTGTGGGGTGGTCTTGTGGCAAATGAACGGGCTCGCACAGCGGCGGAGTTGAGAAGAGTTGTACCTCACAGGCTCTGGCGAGGCTCAGGGAGCACCGCTGATGTAATGGATTCTGCAGCACAGAACGGTGTGCAGGAGTTGCTGGTATTCGGTTCGATCTTCTTGATCGGAGAGGTCTACGAAGTTCTCGGCGTGAAAGCCGATGAGTTGGTCACGTACCGCCATTGAATTGAGTCGTGGAGGGGATGGATTTATTGAGCTACGTCAGCACGTGCTTATCATTGCCACGAGGTTCGAAGAATAATTACCCGGCCATATTCGTTGGCGAGGAGGCAGTAATGGCGGAAGAGAGCCAATTTGAGGAATTTCCCGAAAAGACGGCGTATCACGCCAATAAACGAGAGCTGCTCAAGCGTGGCCGTGAAAAGGGGGAATTGTCGTGGAAAGAGATCACCACGGCTCTTCCGTCGGAGTTTTTCAATGATGTGGAGATGCAGGTCTTTTTATTTACCTGTCAGAATATGGGGATCAAGGTAAAGGGAAGGCCGACGCGGTGAAGGGATAAGTCCAGCCCATAAAAAAGCCCCCGGTAAGATACCGGGGGCTTTTTGTTTATCCGCGATGCCTCATCTTAGAGAAGGTCGCCGAAAAAGGTTCCACCGACGTTAATCGGATCGGAATCCTGAGTGAATCGGATATCGGTGGACCACTCACAGCGCATTCCAGCATCGTCCTGCCCGAGCGATTCAATATAGGGGAGGGGATGTCCGGGCCAGTTACTTCCGACGTAATTGTCCGGCTGATAGATGGTACAGGGAGCGTCGGTCGGAGTCCGAATCTTGAAGTTGTCGTCTCCGTCAGCGACGAACGATTCGGTGATATAGGAGCGGAGTGCTTCGGTTGCGTTATTGAGAAGCTCTCCGCAGAGATTCTCAATGGTTTGACCGAAGCTGGAATCTTCGTCGGCCACAAGGCCGGCGAGATCGCTACAGGAGATAATCTGCTCCATCATCTCATCAATAGAGGTGACGGTGGCCCCGAAGATACTGGGGAGGACGATATTCTCGATCGCGGCGAGGATGAGCGCTCCATAATGCAAGCTCAGAGAATGCTCTTCGATCTGAATGCTTCGAGAGCCCAGGACTTTGGCCCCGAAATTCCCGTCGATTACATTGCCTGCGCCGGAGCCAACATTGCTAGCGCTGATGGGGACGTTGCTGCAGGATTCGCCCTGACCTTCACACCCATAGCTCCACTGAAAGATTAGAGAATCCCAGACCTGCTTGTTATTGGCTTCGTAGAGAAGGCCGACGACCTGGCCGTCTTCAAGGGCTACGTCAGGCTGCTCGTCGAAGAACATTCTTCCCTGGACGGTGAACTCTTGAAGCATATCAGTGATGTCACCGGCAGCGACGATTCCCGTGTGGGCCCAGCCGGGCAGAATGCCCGTATCATTAGCATCGTCGGGATCTCCATAGAGGACCGCGTTGAGATAGTCGACGGCGATGCCAAAGAGGGCCCCCTCACGGAAGGTCTTGATCTGGCTTGAGATACTATCGCCGAGGAAATCGAAATCCAGAAGCATATCGACGATGCCGTATTGTCCGTCGTCGCAGATGGAGTTTGCCTCGGGACAACCCAGAATGAAGTGCGCCGGGTCGTTGGCGAGGGTAGAGATGAGATCGACGATGGTTTGCACGACCGGAGGCAGTGCACCGACGAGGTCGAATTTGTGGGTAATATCATAGGTCCCACCGATATGGGGGATGTGGTCAGTGAGGGGGATTTCGACATTGACGTCAACGCCCATCTCGACGGGCGGAGCGTTGTCTTCACAGCCGTAAGCGACATCAACCGCCTGAGAGCCGATTTCCTGGCGAGCGACTCCGATAATGGTGAAGCTCTCGTTATTTCCGACCTGAGGGTAGATAACCTGACTGATATCGCCGTTGGGATGCACGGTTGCTGGCGAGAGAGTTACCTCAGCGGTGGGCCATGTGCCGTTGTTGAAAAAGTCGTCTGTGGCTTCTGCACAGCTAATATCGGAATCGACGATCAAGGTGTTGACGCGTGTCGGAGAGGAGTCACCATCATGAGTGTAGCTGATGATATAGGCGGCGGCGTCTTTGGTGCTCACACCGATGTTAAAGTCGAGCTGTTCGATCTCGAAATCTTCGATATAAGCAGTCACCGCAGCGGTGCCCATATTGGCGCCGGGATCATCTTCGCGGGTGCGGAAGTTGACCGTGGCGATTCCGTCGCTGTTGGTGAGACTGCGCAGCGCATCGAGAGAGATGCCCTCACCACCGCTGATGATATCGAGGTCGAAGGAGACCATCACATCCTGGATGGGGTCGCCGTCGGAGTCGAGGAGTTGGACTTCCAGGGGAATGGTGTCGCCCACACTGAGAGTGCGAGCGCAGCTGGTGCTTGCGGAGTCGCAGGGGGAGACATGGAGGAGCTGGTTGGAGTCGTCGAGCGTATCCGGGGGTTCGTATTCATTGTCTGCGATACGATTTTCACCGGTGTTGGTGGTGACGGCAGTCTCTCCACCACAACCAAAGGCCAGCAAAAGGGATATCGCGGAAAATATAACTATCAATCTCTGGGTGATCCTGACCATCATTCCTTGTCCTCCGCATTACAGGGGGGGAACCCCTGTGCGTTCATATTCAACAGCAAATACCGCAACATTTACATGGATGCAGATTTACCATTTTGTTGTCATTAATTATCCCGAATCTTTCCAACTCAGGTCAAAGACCCGACGCCGGGGGCGTTGTCGAGCTCTGTTTCTATTATGGGTCAGTATAACGGGAAGGGTTATAGGGTCAAGAGAGGGGAGGAAAATGCCTGAGAATAGGGCGCTGGCGAGGGTCCTTGCAAAAAGGTTATCCCATCGTCGAAGCAGGGAGGGCCATCCAGAAAGGAGTGTCGTCAAAGAGTTCGCGAAAGCGGTCGGCGGGGACGGGACGACTGAAGTAGAATCCCTGACCGAATTGGCAGCCGATCTCCCGGAGGTATTCCCATTGTTCCCGAGTCTCAATGCCTTCGGCGAGAGAAGCCATCTCAAAGTTCTGAGACAGAGTGATCACCGAGCGAACGATGCTGGCATCACGAGAGGCCCCGGGGAGGTCGCGCACAAAGGAGCGATCGATTTTGAGGGTCTGCACCGGGAGTTGTTTTAGACGTTCCAATGAAGAATAGCCGGTGCCGAAATCATCGATGGCAATTGAGAAGCCTGCTTTCTGAAGGCGGGCGAGAATTTGAGCGGTCTGTTCGGGGTCGACGAGCATGGCGGACTCGGTCAATTCCAATTCCAATTGAGAAGGGGAGACTCCAGCGTCGTCGACGGCATGCAAGATCTTCTCAACGATCTCGAGATGGAAGAATTGTCGAGGAGAGAGGTTGAGGGATAACTTCAGATCCATGCCGTTGTCCTGCCATTGTCGCAGGTCCTGACAGGCGCGTTGAAGAACCCAGTCGCCGAGTGGAATAATCATTCCCGACTCTTCCGCCACCGGGATGAACTCCGCCGGCGAGATCTTTTCGCCGTCGGTGGTCTGCCATCGAAGCAAAGCCTCGGCGCCAATGATCGCTCCCGAAGTAAGGTCGATAAGGGGTTGGTAATAGAGAGCAAACTCTTCATTATCTAAGGCGCTGTGAATGCGCGACTGCAGGGAGAGTCGACGCTGCTGACGTTTGGCTAATTCTCCGGCATAGAAGGCGAAGTTCGCCGGCCCCATCTCTTTCGCATGAGCCAGGGCCCGGTGGGCATTTTTCAAAAGTGTTCGAGCGTCTCCGATCGCTTCGTCGAGTAGTCCGATGCCAATGGTGGCGCTCAGGTAGGAGGGCTGATTATGGATAGAGAAAGGTTCGCGAAAGCTCGCCATAATCTGCAGGGCATAATGTTGAGCGATACTCTCCAGGTCACCAACGGATTCGTTAGTTGGAGTGTCGGGGAGATCTGGAATAAAGGCGACGAATTCGTCGGCACCGATGCGGCTAAGGATCCCGCCTTCTGGGAGAATCTCGTTAAAGCGCGCCGCGGTCTCCATCAAAAGGGCGTCACCGGAGTCGTGGCCGTGAATATCGTTAACCAGATGGAACCGATCGAGGTCGCAATACAGAAGAATACCGGCGACGTCGGTCTGGTTGAGCCAGGGTTTTAGTTTTTCGATCAACCCCAGTCGATTTGGGAGTCCCGTGAGTCGATCATGGAAGGCGAGGAAAGCCAGACGCTCTTCGGCTTTTTTGCGGGCCGTAATATCGCTGATGACGCCGGTGATCGCTCGCGGGTTTCCGGAGGCATCCCTTTCGATTCGACCTCGGTCTTCGAACCAATAAAACTGGCTGTGGTCCGGAGTCCAGCTACGGTATTCCACCGAATATCGTTCTTCTTCTTTTAAAGATTGCTCGATGAGATAGGTGATGGTGGGCAAATCTTCTTCGTGAATCAAATCTCGCCACAGGTGAGGGTTGGCGAGGAACTCGTCGGTGGGCACTTCCAGGATTCGCTCGACCGAGGGGCTAATGAACTGAGTTTCGAAGTCGGGAACCGTGGCTGAATAAAGAATATCAGGCACGGAGTTGACTACATTTCGAAATCGCGCCTCTGAACGGCGGGACTCCTCGAGAAGTTCGTGGCGATGTAGAGCAACACCGATCTGGCGAGCGACCGCTTCTAAGAGGGGAACCTGACGATCGTCGAAAGCGTCGCGAGCCTCACAGGTTGCCACCACCAGCGCGCCACGGTTGACCCCGCGCACGGTGATGGCAACGGCGGCCAGGCTTTCGATGTCGGCGGAGCCAAAGAGCCCCAATTGATCGGGAGCGGATTGGACATCCTCGATGATACGTGGCTGAGATGATTCGATGATTCGGGCAACAAAGCCCGGGGTTTGGTCTTGATTATCTTTACCACAATCACCGGAGAGACCCAGCAGCCATCGGTGTTCGAGGCGACCGTCCTCGGTGCCGATGAGGACGACACCACCGACGTCGCTTCCGGTAAATTCGAGCGCCGCGGAGACCGCTTTCTGGCCGAGAAGTTCGATATCGTTCTCGGTGGCCAGTTGTTCGATGACTCCACCGAGACCGTCGAGGTGGGCCTCGGCGGTCTTGATCTCGCGCAGATCTACGTAGTCTGCGACGTACCCAGTAAGGGCATCGTTGGTGTCGAAGAGGGGAGCAAGGGTCAGATGGATGGGAACAAGATTTCCATGCTTATGTTCCCGAATCAACTCCCCGGACCATTGTCCGTTTCGGCGGGCGTATTCCAGGATGACCGAAGCCGGTGTGAGGCGATGAGATTCCGAGGTCCGACCGGGAGCAAGTGGACGACCAACGATCTCATCCTGATCGGCGCCCAGCATTGTACCGAGTGCCGGATTGATATCGACGATTGTACCGTCGAGATCGATGAGCGCTACCCCGTTGGCCATGGTGTCGATGATTCGACCAATATGGGTATCTCTTGCCTGAAGTTTTCGTTCTACCTGGCGCATCTGGCGATAGTGGCGGGCCAGGACAATGAAGAACAGGGCCGACGTCAGAGTAACGAAGGCCAGTCCCTTGAAGGTTTGCGCATGGGCCCTCATCTCCGGGTCAGCGATCCAGAGTTCCACGGCCGTATCGGAAAGAAGAATCCAGCTTACGGCGAAGACCAGAAAACCTAGAACCAGGCGGCGATTAAACTTCTCGGTCTGAAAAAGTGTGTTTGTCGCCTCGATTTTCTCGATGTTGAGTGCAGAGAGTCGTCCTGTCGCCCGAGGGCTGGCGAACTCCAAGTTTGATCGCTCCCCCTTGGTGTTA
>SKNI01000041.1 GCA_007120615.1 Myxococcales bacterium
CCTCCTGAATGAATCCTTAAAAAAGTTCTACTGGCTTCGCGAGCAGCCGGGCCTGAGAAAGCGCCCCTCTACCAGCGAACTCATCGACTGGATCGGGGCGATGATGCGCTCCGGCCTCGATGCCAGAGCCTTATCCAACGACTTTCCCTTCCTGGGCGTCCTCCTCAAAAAAGAGGCCGACCTCCAGGCCCTCGCGCGCATGCAGTGAGTTAAACCAATCTGAGCTAAATCTATGTTCGTCGACTTCTTTTTCCATCTTCGCTACCGGGGAATCCCGGTCTCTCCGACCGAATTTCTGACCCTCCTTGAGGGCCTCCAGAAGGGACTGGCCGCAGCCAGCCTGACCCGATTCTACGCACTCGCCAGGGCTACTCTGGTAAAGCGGGCGGAGCATTTCGATCTCTACGATGCCGCATTTGCCGAGTTCTTCCAGAACCGCCCCTTCGCTCACCCGGAAGTTGCCTCCGAGCTCACCGACGAGCTGTTGAGCTGGCTTCAAGAGGCGCGCTTTCTTCGAGAACTCACCGACGAGCAACTGGCCGAATTAGAAGCCCTCGACCTCGACGAGCTCCGCCGCCAATTCGAAGAGCGCCTCCAAGAGCAAGACGAGCGACACGACGGCGGAAACCGATGGATCGGCACCGGCGGAACCAGCCCCTTCGGACACTCCGGACGACATCCGTCGGGCATCCGCGTGGGCGGACAAGGTGGAAACCGCTCGGCCGTCCAGATCGCCTCCCGCCGTCGATTTAGAAATCTAAGAACCGATCTCATCTTAGATACCCGGCAGATCGCGATCGCCCTTCGAAAGTTGCGCCTGTTGACCCGGAAGGGAAAGGCCGACGAGCTCGATCTCGACGCCACCATCGACCAGACCGCCCGAAATTTCGGCGACATCGAATTGGTCTTTCGACCCCCCCGGGAAAACCAGGTCAAACTCCTGCTCCTGGCCGACGTCGGCGGCTCCATGAATCCCCACACCGAGCTGACCAGCCGCCTCTTCTCCGCCGCCCATCGGGCCCATCACTTCAAGGCTTTTCAGTCCTATTATTTCCACAATTGCCCCTACGAGACCCTCTACACCGATATGAGCCGCCGCGAGGGAAAACCCACCCTTGAGGTGTTGGCAAATCTCGACCATACCTGGCGCTGCTTCATCGTAGGCGACGCTGCCATGGCTCCCCAGGAGCTCATTGAGAAGGGCGGCGCCATCAGCTACTACCACTTCAACGAAGAGGCCGGTATCACCTGGCTTCGCCGCATCCGAGACCGCATCCCCCGCACCGCCTGGCTCAACCCGGACCGCGAACAATGGTGGGGCAGCTATACCACTCGCCAGATCGGCCAGCTCTTTCCCATGTTTCCGTTGACCGTCGATGGCCTTGACCGGGCCATCACCGAGATTCGCTAGCGTTGCCGCCCAATGCCTACATATTTCTGATATTTACCAACCCAAATGGAGAGCCCAAATGTCCAGACTGACCCCTGTAATTTCCCTTCTTTGCCTCGCCATCTTCCTCTTCACAGCCTGCGGAGAAGTGGTCACTGGCACACCCACGAGCGCTCAGATCTATGAGAACGACGAGACGGCCAAGCTCTGCCTCGTGGAGAGTGGCGAATACGAAGACAGCGTAACCGATGAAGTCATCCTCCCGGAAGACGCGCCCCTGGAGATGATGATCATCGTCGATCTCATCGGCTCCGCCGACCGCGGACCCCTGATCGAGGAATCTTGCTCGGTGGAGTTGGACGATACAACCCTGGTGGTCAACAGCCTCATCGAATTCGACCGCGGTACACAGACCGGCACCGACAGCGCCTTCCTCGATACGCGCCTCATCTTCTGCGAAGCCCCCTCGCTGAGCGCCGGCGACTACGATGTCGTCCACGGTGAAAACTCCTACACCCTGACCATCCCCTCCGAGACGAGCCTCGACTGCGGTGATCAGAGCTTCCAGGAGGTCAGTCATAGTTTTTAATGCGCCGCCAGAAATCTCTGATCGTAATTTTCCAGAATCACCCGAAGATTCTCGGCAAATAGCGAGTGAGTCTCATCGACGGTTCGACGAAGCCAGTATCGCACGGCGTAATATCGAATGTTGGGGTCGTCGGTAAACTCAAAGGTACTGGAGATCTCAAACCTAAAATATTCACCAGGTCTCCACTGGTGGTCTTGATAATTTTCGACCGTAAGAGATGCCTTAAATAACTCGGTTTCTCGGTCCCAGAACTCCCGGTCGGCCCGAAGTGCCTGATAGACCAGCCAGTAGGTTCGGGCCAGTCGCTGTAGATTTTCTCGATAGACGAAACTGCTCACCTGGCTTTTTATCACCGGCAATAGCCAGTCTCCGAGGCTTTCTACAAACTCCGGATTATATCGACCGAAGTCCTTGCCCTCCCGAACGTTCAACGCTCCATCTTTGTGGGGACCGTCCAGAAAGACGGGCATCCCCAGGGCTTCCTCAAGAACCCCGAGGGTTCCGACTTTTTCGATGCGACAATAAATCGAGTAGATGCCTCCGTTTGGAAAATAATCAAACGTATCGCATCGATGGCGTCCGGGAAACCGGACCAGGGCCCGCTCGGCCAGCGAGGTAGCGCGATATTGTGAGAGATTTGCGGGCTCTTCGGGTTCCCCCTCCGGGGCGGGCTCTCGTGATGGGGGATCCTGGGGTCTGAAGAGCAACTCCTCTCCACCCTCAACCGGTCCCATATCGCGCATTTGAAAATAGACCTGCCAGCCCTCGTCGACCCGCATAAAAGCCGACTGCCCCGGACCTTGCTGAAAGTGATGAAGTCTCATAAAGGGCTCGCCATCACAGGCTCGGTGAGCCGTGTAGCCATAATCGCCACCATACTCACCAAAATACGTTTCCCGCGCAACGAATGTCGGCGGATCGTGAGCGACCCAGTAGACTTCCGTCGTCGCATGGTCACCGTATTTCCGCTCCGATTCCGATGCGGTGCCATCGGGAGCCAGACACAAAAGATCTACTTCTCCAACGACCCCTCGTAGACCAGCGGCGAGGTAACCAGGAGGGGAGGGGGAGGATTGGAGTTCAATCGGCTGCCTCCGACGAGCCTCGACGTTTCTTCCCCGCTGCAGGTTCGGCAGAATCCGAATGCGACTTTCCGCCAGACAATCATCGGTATAGTCGACCGCGTGACATCGATGCACCCAGAGGTCTCCCTGACCTGTGCGGGGAAGGTGAAAGTCGCTAACCAGCGTCCCCGCATTCCCGTCATCGAGACGCATGATTCCTCTATCTACGGGCCAGTCCTGGTCTTCAGGAAGTGCAAGGCTGGAGAATTCTCCACTCTCCAGATCGTCTTCGTCCAAAAGCAGAAGCCTGCGAATTGAAAACCTGCACGACGCTTCCGAAGAAGGCTGAATGTCGCCGCAGCCACCGGTGATCAACGCTCCGTCGATTGCAGGCGCCGTGGGACGCTCTTCCTCGCTTTCGTATGGGAGCTCTTGCACTTCAAAAGTCATCACCGCCAGACCTCGGTGATCGACCCAGACCATATCCTGTATCGGCCCGGGAAGCTCGAGGGTACGAAGCAGCTCCACACCGTCGGAGTCCATGCGGTACCAGCGAAGATCGTCTCCGGCCAAAAAGAACTCCAGCGCCCGTTGGTCTTCTTCATCGACCGCTGCTGCTTCCGGATCGACATCTTCGATAAGTGCAGGCTCCTCCCGAGGTTTCCAACACCACAGCGTGCCCCCTTCGCGAATTCCACAGGCTCGTTGCATCCCCCTTGTGACCGCCGTCCAGTCGGTGTCTTCTCCCACCTGAGCAAGCCGTCTCCCTGGTCGCTGGTTGTTGCACCACAACGTATGGTCTTCGCGAATCCCACAAAAAAATTCGGGACCAAGCGCGATGTCTCTCCACTCGCCGTCTTTGATTTCCCGCGGCCCCTCCGCCAGCGATCCCAACTCCCAATTGGAGCGAAATTGATGCTGTCCCCAGCACCAACGGCTCTTGTCCTCTTTTACAGCGCAGGTATCGAAGGCCCCGGCCTCCAGATAGGTCCAATCCATGGACGTGCCCACGACCTCCGGCGTCGTCGCCGACTCGGTGGGATGGTGGGAATTGGAGCTTCCCCAACACCACAGAGATCCATCCTCGCTCAGCCCGCACGTATAATAGCTGGCCGCCGAGACAGCCTTCCAGCCGGCAGCGGAACTCACCTCCACCGGCTCATCTCGATCCTCGGTGGTGCCGTCGCCGAGTTGTCCCCGGTCATTTCGACCCCAGCACCACAGGGTGTCGTCGTCTCTTATCCCGCAACTATGGCCCAGCCCTGCGGAGACCGACGCCCACTCCTGATCGCTGACCTCTGCGGGCTCTTCCTGCGAGCTCCAGCACCAGAGCTTTTGGTCCTCCTGAATCCCGCAACGCTCTCCGCCGTCACCCACCGAAATCGCCGACCAACTCTCGTCGCCCACTTGAGTCGGCCCGGCCAGGTCGTCATCCCAACACCACAGCGAATCGTCGCGGCGAAGCCCGCAGACCGCATCACCACCGGCTGAGATCTGCGTCCACGCCAGGGCATCGCCGCACTCGCCGCCCCTGCAGATCTGGTCGTCCTCGCACTCGTTCTGGCACTCCCCGCAATGTCGACGATCCCTCTGCAGATCGACATCTACCTCTCCGCAGACCAACTCTTCTTGAGGTTCTGTGACCTCTTCTTCCACTTCGTCCTCGGCAGCCGTGAAATAGAGGACCGCCAGTGACCCGACGACCAGAATCACGAGCGCCGCCACAGCGAGTACGGCCGGTTTGACAGGACTGGGTGTAGAGCTCTCTTCCATCTGAATCTCCTAAACGAAGTCGTAGGGCGGCAGAGTATAACTCACGGTCTTTGATGTCGATGGGACTGGCAGCCGATTTCGTTGCGACGACCGCCTGAACAACCCCTCAAACCTGCAATTATAAAATTCACGCACACACACCCTACCTGATCTCGATAATAGAGTAGTGGTTTCCGACAACCCTTTCTCCAGAACGGGATAGCCATGAGAAAACGCCGCCCTCGAAATACACTTCGCGCCAAAGCTGCTTCACTTCGCAAGAATCCCACATCATCGGAGAGAAAATTATCTGCAAAGGTAGTAATAGAGATCGATGGTTCAATTCACGACGAAGCGGATACGAAGAGACATGATAAAAGGCTCACGACCTACCTGCGGGAAAATTACAACGTTGAAGTACTGCATTTTGGGACAAATGAGGTGCTTGATGAGATAGATAGTGTTTTGCAGCGGATTCGGTGCCATCTTTGACCGCGGTCGTGGCTCCCGACGACCCCTGAGGTAGTCTTGAAAATCCACACCGACGAGCTCGTCGACGAACTCCAGGCCAATCAAGTCGACATCGACTATATTACCGTCCCTGACGGCGGCCACACCGACGTGGCCTTCAGCGTCCTGGCTCAGTCTCAGTTGCGCACCGAAGAGGCCATTCAGTGGCTGAAGTCTACCCTGGAGTAGCCAGCGCCCCGTGCACCGCCAACCACACGCAGGCCGGCTCTACGGACGTGGCGCTCACCCGGTGGCGTCGGTGGGCCGCAATCAGCAGCCAGTCGCCGGCCTCCAACTCGGTCTCTTCGCCGCCTTCCCATTCCAGCGTCGCCCGGCCCTGCAAGAGCACCACCCACTCGTCGACGTCCTGGTCGTACCACTCTCCCGGCGGCGTGATATGCCCCCGAGAGACGATCCGTTCCACCCGGACTCCGTCCCCCTTTGCCAGGGTCTCCAAAAACTCCGAGTCTTCCGGGATATTGTCCAGTTCAAAGAGATTCGAACGCAAAGGAGGGGTCATCGTCTATGGTCCCACTTCAAAATGGTCAGTGATCTCATCCACGCTCAACGCCCGCTCATAGATCGAGACCAGATATACGTGGCCTCGCCAGGGCCTATTATCGGAGCTCTCATTGCCGACGAGGAGTGGATAACCGTCGTCCCAGTTTCTCAGGTCCTCGGAACGCTCTTCGTTGGCCAGAAGCGCCCCGTTTCGATAGAGACGAAGTTCTCCATCAGAGAAAGTGACCACATAATGGTCCAACTCCTCGGAGATCGCATCATCGGCTCGTAAATAAGGGTAGCCGCTATCATCGCTTTCAGCGTGGCGAAAGCGTATTTCGATCTGTCCTTCCCGTTGGCCCAGGGTAAAGTTTCGATCGGACGTGCCGTCTGAGAGACTAACGATCCGGGCTGGCCCTGACTGACTCAAATCTGCTGACTTCACCCAGGCCTCCATGGTGAAGGTTTGAGAACCACCTGAGATGGCGTCGTAGAGCCTTTGGGGGTTGTCGTGGCTGAGCTTTCCACCGTCGAATTCGACGCAGTCGCAATCATCGCTCCAGTTGACGTCGCCCGAAAAAGCGAGGTCCAGTCGATCGGAATGGCCGCTTCGGTCCTGGACAACCCCGCCGTCACCCTCAATAAAAGTATAAAGGGCAATCAGTCCATCGCTGCTGCGAGCCTCTTCCTCCGTGGGGCTGGCACAGGTGTCTGCGAAACTTGCATCGGACTCGACTGCACCATCGGGCTCGCTCGTAGCATCGGCCTCATCGGCTCCTGCGTCATCTTCTACCGAGACCGGTGATTCGTACTGACTGGGATCGTGGATGCAACCGGTCACCACCAAGAGCATGGCCGTAAGTCCCAGAAAGCAATTCGCAACACGCAGTTGATATACGACCATTAAAACTCCTGTGGGGATGCCGAAAATCCTGTCGGGTCTCCCATAATAACCAGAAACCCGCTGGGAAGCGAAGTTACTGTGTCGGTTGCCTGGAACCCATCGATATTCGCTCCCGAGCACGTGCCGCAGCCTCTTCATCGTCGAGTCGTTCCCACAGCTCGGCAATAAGTCGCCACAGTTTTCCGGCGCACCCAACCTCCCCGGCCTCTTCTGCATGGCCTGCCGCGATTTCCAGAATCCACATACCGCCATCTGCCAATAAAAAAGGACCCCTCGAAAGGGGTCCTTATATCGAAAGACGTATCTGGACTGATACGAAAAGCCAGCTCAGTCACGGTCTGGGGGGATGGCAAATCGACCGTCTCTCGTGAAAATCAGTATCCCGATTAATGGTGCAGCTGTCAAGGCCGCTTATTTTGAATCCGTTATGACTTTGCGAATATCAATCTTCACGACTCTCATTGCAGCGTTGCTGCTCCTTGGCTCCTCCGCGCAAAGCGAGGAGATGCACTGGCCATCGTTATCGACGGCGCCTCAATTGGAGAGGACCGGCGAGAACGATATCGCCGTGATTGTCGCCATTGAAGAATATCTCTTGATCCCCGGTGTGGCCGTGGCGAGCTGCGCGAGATAGCAAGAGAGTCCACCCCCTTCCATTCGGGTCAAACGAAGTTCCAGGCCGTCGAGGCTCTGCACGCACTGGTCAACATCACCGGCGTCCAATTTGCGTACGGCCCGGCACAAACGCTCACGGCGACTCTTCGTCAACAGGGTCTTCGCCCCGGCCGACGCGAACTCACCTGAAACCGCCCCGGTGCGAAGATATGGCATGAATAAAAAGCATGCTGGGCTTGTACAAATTTATAAAGCCTTGTTTTCACCTGACTATATCGATAGCTCATAGTCAGCCCCACCTCATTCTGCTACTAATTTCTCCGCTACCACATAGACAATACCATCCTCTCTGCGGAGATTTTCATGACCATCCAGGGCAAGCGATTCGTTCTCACCGGCCGATTTTCGGGGTTCACTCAATCCGAAGTCGAGGCGCGACTGCAA
>SKNI01000496.1 GCA_007120615.1 Myxococcales bacterium
ACGTGCCGATCGAGCAGGAGATCTCCCTCAAGCAACTCGCAAGCGAAAAGGGACTTCTGATGATGGGGCCCGACTGCGGTACGGCCATGATTAACGGTATGCCGATCTGCTTCGCCAACGTCGTGCGCCGCGGCGATATCGGCGTAGTTTCGGCCTCGGGTACCGGTCTCCAGGACAATAATCAGAACAACGGAACCTGGGCCGGGCCGACTCTGTGGTCCTCAGACTTCGAGATCTACGCCGCCGTCGGCGATCCCCCGACAGGAGAGGTCAACGGAAGCCACCTCGATATGCTCCACGGAAGTCCCTACTCTATGGGTATCGCCTATGAAGAGAATAACGCCTACTGGGTCTTTGACGGGTATAATGAGCATATCGTTCTTTACGACTTCGTCGCCCCCCACCCTCCCGGCGGCTACGATCACTCGAACGGTGAGATCTTTCGGCACACCGATGTGGAAGTGGAGCGACATACCTCCTATCCCAGCCATATGATCGTCGACCGCGCTACAGGCTGGCTCTATATCAACGACACCGGCAATGAGCGGGTCCTGCGCATGGACACCAGCACCGGAGAAAAGGCTGCAGAGCTCCCCGACACCGGGGACTATATCGAGGTCCACTGGGATATGCAGGGGACAACGTTTGAGGTTTTCGCCGACCATCGTCTGAGCACCCCCACGGGAATCGCCCTTCACGACGGAACTCTCTTCGTCAGTGATACGGATCGCGAAGAGATCATCGCCTATGACGTCGATTCCGGCCAAGAACTCGACCGAATCGACGTCGGCAGTGGGATCCGAGGCATCACCATTGGACCCGACGAAAAACTCTGGCTGGCAAATTACGACACCAGTGAAATTCTGCGCCTGGATCCGCAATGAAGTTGAGCCGCTCGGTAAGTCTGTTGATCGCGCTCTGCTTGCCCCTGGCGTTCAGCGCCTGTGGGGAATTGGAAGAGGACAATCAGCCCGAGCAGAACGTCGGCGGGTCCGACGTCGGACTCGGTGACGGCGATTCAGAAGATGCCGGTTTCGACGCCGACTCCGATCTTTCGGACGCCCACGCCGAGCCCGACGCCGACCCCATCGACCCGGAGATTGTCGATCTGTTCATCTCCTCCCAGGAGCTTTCTCTGACGACGGTGATCGCCGCAGACTTAGCTGTCGTCACTGACGATGCTATCCTCGTGATTCATCAAGGGGATTGCTCGGCTCCAGGTGATATCCTCGGCCACACCGCCCTGGAGGAGGGCGTATATACCGATCTGGAAGTGGCGCTGACCGAGCCGCTGATAAGAGGAGAATCCCATTCACTTTGCGGGGCACTCTACGGCGACGACAATTTCGACGACTTCGACGCCGAGTTGGCGGAGTCTTTTGAGGCCACAGTCGGTGAAGGAACTCCCGACGTTCAGATCCAGCTCGCCTCCGCCGGCTCTCGCTCGTACACCCTTCTGGAGGTCATCCCGGAGCATTTCGAAGACGTCGTCGACATTGACCCGGCCAGCACTCAGGACGATATTCGATTTACCTTTCGAGAAGGCTGGCGCTACGAGATCTTCAATACGGTCACCAACGCCCATCCCTTCCAATTTCTCAATGAGCAATCCCAACCGGAGCTCGCCCAGAATATGACAGCGCCCCTGGAAGATGACCCCACCGTTGACTGGGAGCATGACGCCAGCTTCATGGTCTTCACCATCAGCGATTCGTTTCAGTCCACGATAAACAGCTACCGCTGTGCTCCCCATATCGCTATGTTCGGTGCTGTGACCTATTCGCAGGACTGAGTCATTCCCACAGGTATCAACCTATGAACCATCTCCTCATCCCCACCCACCGGGGCTGGTCGGAGTTGATCGACGAGATCGAGGCTACCGGGGGTCCCTCATTTTCTCCCCTGAGCCCGGATATTCTGGCGCACCTTCATGAGAGGTTTGCCATCGCTCCATGGCTCGAAGAGTTGCTGGTCACCGGATACCCGATACGGCCCATCTCCATCGGCTCATTCAGTCTTTTTCCACCGCCCCACCAACTTCTCCGATATTGCCAGAATCCCCACTGGCCGGCGCATTGGTTCCCCATCGATATCAGCGATGGCCACACGGTCTACTTTCTGCGCTTTGACCATCCCGAATCCCATCAGATCTGGAAGATTTGCATCGACGCCGGCGTGGAAATCATCGACGGACAATACGCCCCTCCCCGGCGCCCTCAGTGGAGCTCGTTCGGATCGTTCTCTGCGACCATCGCCGCCTTATACCGGCACGGTAGACAGGAGTCGCTGGTCAAACGCGACGGAGAACGCTGGCTGGCTCCCGAAGAAGAGGCCCAGATCATCGAGCACTTCGGAGAAGACCACGCCCTGGTGGTCCTCGACTTCTTCGGCCTGTCCACCGTCGACGATATGCGAAGACAATGGGAGTCGGACCGGTTCATCGCCGCCTGCGGCATGGCGATAGGTGGCTTCTTCACCGCCCTTATCGCGTCAACGATATGGCTTCCCATCAAAGGTGCCCTCTTTCTTTTGCTGCTGGCCGCACCACCGGCCACAGTCCTCTTTATCTGTATGCATTATTGGAATAAGGCCCGCACCAAACTCCGCGTCCTCGAAGCCAAAGAAGCCTTCGATACCCGCCTCTGACCAACGCTCCCGTTCACCGGAGCACATCCTCGTACTGAGGATCACTTTTCAAAATTCCCCCGGCTACCCCGCAGATCGGCGTGATCAGCACCTGACGCCGGCGCGCAAATTTCGCGATATGATCGACTAGCTCTCGAGCATATCCCTGCCGCCGATAGGCCGGGTAGACCTCTACATAGTCCAGCGTGATCTCATCGTCTCCGACCACGCTATAGGTCAGCCGAGCCGCCCGAGTCTCATGATCGAAGAGGTAAAACACCCCGCCTCCCCCATTCTCCTCGTGGTCAATTCTGATGGTGGACTCACTCATGATTCGTCCTCGCTCCTTTTTGCTCTTGTTCTACCGATCAACGTGGATCGCACCCACCAATCACGGTCCATTTGAAAAACGATGGCCGTTGCACATACAATGCTAGAGTTACCACATACCTGATAGTAGCCGCTGAGGATAAAATGCCCAAACAAAATGGTTGTACCGTTGATATGGCGCTGTGCCCGGAGTGCGTTCAGCACGTTCGCTATTGCGCTGGTCGAAGCGAAGTCTCTTGTCCCTTCTGCGAAGCATCGTTTTTACCACAGGCCCTGAGCGGCGCTCAGCCGTCGGCGGGAGCCGTTCCCCGGGGACTTAAGCAGGGAGTTCTGGCGGCCTCTTTTGTGGGAGCGACCATTATGGCAGGGACCTCCTTTGGATGTGTCGTCGGCGCTGACTACGGGGCGCCAATGCCCGAAAATCAAGATCCCTACGTGGAAGAAGACGCCGGTCATGGCGATGACGTATCTGAGCAAAGCGATGCCGGAGACGTCGGCGACGTCGGCGAAGATGACGACGCCGGTGTGCAAGAAGACGACGAATAATCGATGACGTCTCAAGTCGATCCCACCCGAGAATTACCAAATTCCCATCGCCGTCACACCGACGGCGATGGCGATCATCCCCTTCATTGTGTCTGGGAGATAACCCTGGCCTGTGACCTGGGCTGCGGACATTGTGGCTCCCGAGCGGGAGTCGCCCGGCCCGATGAATTATCCACAAAAGAAGCTCTGGAGGTCGTCGATCAACTGGCCGAACTGGGTTTGCAAGAGATCACCCTCATCGGCGGCGAGGCCTATCTTCGCGACGACTGGGATGAAATCGCAGCAGCCATCGTCGACCGGGGTATGCTCTGCACCATGACCACCGGTGCTCGAAATCTGGACGCTAAACGAGTGGCGAAGGCCGCTGAAGCGGGCATCAAGGCGATCTCTATCTCCATCGACGGATTGGAGCGAACCCACGACGTTCTGCGCGGCGCCAGAGGGGCATGGAAGTCCGCCGTCGCCGCCGCCGAGCGCATCAAGGACACCCCGATTCTTCTGGGAACCAACACCCAGATCAACCGATTGACCATGCCCGAACTCCCCGCACTGGCAGATCTGCTGGTGGAGATCGGCTCTCGAGCCTGGCAGATTCAGCTCACCGTCCCCATGGGCCGGGCCGCGGACCGACCCCAGCTCCTTCTTCAGCCCTACGACCTTTTGGAGCTCTATCCCCTGCTCGTCTGGATCAAGCAGACCCGCCTGGAACCCGCCGGCATTCACCTTCAGCCCGGCAACAATATCGGATACTTCGGGCCCTACGAACACCTGCTGCGCTACGGGGGAGATAAAGGGGCGGTATGGGACGGTTGTCAGGCCGGAACTCGCGTGCTCGGACTGGAAGCCGACGGCAAAATCAAAGGCTGTCCCTCTCTTCCTTCCACCAAATTTACCGGTGGAAATATCCGCGATCTATCGATCGCCGAAGTCGTCGCCGGAGCCCGCGAATTGACCGCCATCGGCGAGCGTGACCGCGATGATTTATGGGGCTTTTGTGGCGATTGTTATTATGGAGATCATTGCCTGGGAGGGTGCACCTGGACGGCCGACGTCATCATGGGCCGCCCCGGCAACAACCCCTATTGCATTCACCGAGCTCTTCGATTTGACCACGAGGGAAAGCGAGAGCGAATCGTGAAAGTCGAAGACGCCAAAGGCGACCCCTTCGACACCGGCCGCTTCGAGATCGTCGTCGAGAATCACCCCGAAGCCCGCCCCGAAGTCATCGACGCCATCCTGGGAATCCCCGCCGAAGACGTCACGACGATGACCACCAAATCGGAGAGCGCCTGGGACCTCGATCACCTTCGAAAAGCCCTCCAAAAAGGGTAGGCCCCCCGGTCCTATGACCAAGAGACAAGACAAGAAATTCATGGAGCAGGCCATCGAGCTTGCTCTTTCTTCGGAGCGCGCCGGAAATATCCCCGTCGGCGCGCTCATCACTCTGGACGACTCCATCGTCGCCCGCGGCTTTAGCCAGGTTCTTCAACCGGACTACCACCCTGGCCGACACGCCGAGATTCTGGCCCTCCAAAACGTCGACAATTCGCTCTGGCCCCGGGCCCGGGAGATGACCTGTTATACCACTCTGGAGCCCTGCGTAATGTGTGCCGGAACCCTGCTTCTCCACGGCATCGGCCGCGTGGTTTTCGGAGCCCACGACGTGGCCGGTGGAGCGGGCTGCATTCTCGATCACCTTCCCCCCTATTACGACGAGGGCGGAGTCTACCGATGGGACGGACCCTTGATGCCTGATGTCTGCGATGAGCTCTATCGACGCGCCGATGTGGCATTCAACGAGCTGCCCGTGGGGCGGGCCAGTTGGACCACCGAAGAGAACCTAGACGCCGACGATCATCTCCAAAAACTCCGCCTCTGGCTCGACTCCGGAGCCCCTCCCTCCGGCGCCCGAAAGGCTCGGGCTGCCGCCGCCGAATATGCCCGCCTTGTCGATGACGAACGGATCGGGGACCTCTTGCCCTACGCCCGGGCAATCTTTGAGGTCACCACTACCTTAAAAGACTTTCGAAAATTGGAGCGCTACGCCCGCCGCGCCGGCTCCGGAGAGGTCTTTCACCAAGTCGGTGAAACCCTTCGAGAACACCTCCCAGATATCTGGATCAAAAAATCCCTGGCCCGCGGCGAGGTCGATGAGGCTGTGGAGTGCTGGTTCGAAAATGAAGGGCACCGCCGAAGTCGCCACTGCGCAGATGAGTTGGTCCGAGCCACCGACGATCTGGAGATCGAACTCTTGATCTCCTGTCGATTGAGCACGATCAATTATCTCATCGGCCGCAGACAACGCCGCCACTATCGCCGAGCCTGCGCCGCGCTCCGAAAACTGCGCGACGAGCTCGCCGACGCCGGCTCCCTGGAGTACTGGCAATTCGTGCTCGACGATATCTGTGACCGCTATGAGAGCCGCCCGGCGTTGCTCGACGAGCTCCGTCGGGCCGGCTTTATCCAGGACTGATTTTACTGCCTACCCCCAATATTCTTCAGCGCCGGGCTACAAATCAGCGATGCTGATTTTTCTTACCCAGAGTTGAGTCCAGCGCTCGCCACAGCTTCTGAGCAGCTCCGGAGACTGAATCTTCAACGTTGGACGCGTGATGGGTGACCGCAACCGGTCCCAGGCCCTTGGGCCGAGCCTCCATCATGCAACGGGTGTCATCGGGACCGCCCTTTTCGGCGTTCTCGTCGCGAATATGAACCTCCACCCGGGTGAGGTCGGCTCGAAATCGGTGCAGACGTTCGGCGACAAGTCCCTCGACAATCTCGTCAAGTCGCTCGTCGCCTTTGACACTGCTATCTGTATTGATCTGAATTTTCATTAGTGTTCCCTTTTTTCTGGAGATGATGAAAAGAATCGAACCCCTCGTCTGCCGAAGGTTCCATCGTGGTAACCGTTCGTTGGCAAACAAGGGGTCCTGTCTCGCAATTCCATCTACCTTCTTGTTATCATTCTCATCAACCCTATTCAGCGCATCCGCAACTCAGGAACGACTGCTCTCCACACAACTGGTCAGGTCGCTGGAAAACGAGGAGGCCGCACCGCAGGCCCGGACCGTGGCGCTGGCGTCACGGGTATAGCGAGAAGCCGAGTCAATGCAGGATTGAAAATCACTGCTGAAACTCGTCGCTTCACCGCAGGCCCGAATCGCCGAGGTTGGGGTGGTCTGAAAAGTAGTTGCCGTATCCAGACAGGAGTTGAAGTCCGACGAAAAACTGGTCTGAGCGCTACAGGCTCGAATCACGTCCACCGCTTCATCGGCGTAGAGCATCCCGATCATACCCAGACAATAGTTGAGATCACTAGAGAAGCTCGTCGCCTGTCCGCATGCCTCGATGGCCGACACATGCGAGGTGCGACTGGTTTCGGGGTAATAGGACTCGGTTTGCTCGCAATAATAATAGTCGTCGGAGGCGGTGCGTCCAGAACTGGTGCGGCTGCGGTCCCGTCGCCGCTCATGGGAGGCCCCCCCCGAGCTTCGGCGATCATTGGTGGAGCTTCTTCGATTATCGCTCCTTTTCGTCCGACGGTCGCTGGAGCTTCTTCGATCACTTCCGTAGCCGCGCTCCGTGCCGGAGCTGCGACGATTATCGGAGCCGTGACGGTTCGTATTGGAGCTGCGACGGTCGCGGTTGACCCGCCCGCGATCTTCGGTGGAGGTGTGGCACTCACTGCTGGCATGGCGCCGCCCTCGACTCTCCTCATAGCAATCGCTTGTATGAGTTCCACCATCGCTTCGGTGTCGATTGGAAGAGCCCCGGGTCCGGCTTTGCGAGCGGGAGGAAGACGAGGCGCTGCTGGAAGCACTCGCCGAAGCGCTGCTGGAAGCACTCGCCGAAGAGGAACTGCTGGAACTCGACGCGCTGGCCGAAGCGCTGGCACTTGCCGAAGCACTGGAAGAGGAGCTCGTCGTGGTTCGACTCTGCGCAAATACAGCGCTGGAGAACGCCAGACATATGGCCAGTACCAGGGAAAATAGAACGGGTCGTCGCAAGGAAGAAGGTCTCATCGTAAACTCTCCTGAATCAATCACGTCATCAAACTTATCGTTTCGAGCCCTATCAGCTCGTCATCTGAAAAGTAGACGCAACTCATTCTCAAATATTCACAGGAGGTGGCGAATGGTGCTCTCGACCTTGCCTCTTCGCCCCCTGATGGGTTATCGATCGCCTGACATACAGCGACGACCACCTTCCCCTGGCAGGCTCTGTTCACCATGCAAAATCTCTCCACACGACTGTC
>SKNI01000412.1 GCA_007120615.1 Myxococcales bacterium
CATCGATCTCGATCCACGATTTCGATCTCGATCATCGATCTCGATCCACGATTTCGATCTCGAACATCGATCTCGATCATCGATCTCGATCATCGATACTGAGGGTCTTGTTAAGGTGGGAAATCCGCCGGGTCGTCTGCCGTGCCGCCTGGCGGGGGAAGTATCTCTTAATCGGCCATCTGCATGGTGGGTGCGGGGGGACTATCGCCGTCGCCGTCACCATTACCGTCTTGTTCGTCACTCTCCACTTCTTTTTCGGGTGTGGGTTCCGGTGCGGGTCTTGGCGTGGGTCGTTCTCGCGGTGGAGTGGATGCACTGGCCTGTTTGGTCGGTCTCGGTTTTCTTTCCAGTCGGATTCGGACGGGTGAGGGGGTATCCGGACCAATCTCTTCTGTCTTTGGAATATAACCGTCGTGGGAGATGGAGACCTCTTCCGGGGGCGTGGTTTCATCGTCAAAAGCCAGGGCAAATAGGCCCGTCCCCACGGATTCACCGTCGATCTTAATATCGGCTTCAAAAGGGGAGGTTTGTACTTCGACGTAAATTGGCTCCGGTTCAGGCTCCGGTTCAGATTCCGGTTCGTTCGGTTCGTTCGGTTCGGAGTCGAAGGATGGGCGGCCAGCCAGAGGGTCGATGGGAGGAATCTCGACGGAAATTTCTGCGGAAAGATCATCGTCTGATGTTTTGTCGCCTGGAAATATACTCAGGACAACAGCAAGAGATAAAACGACAAAGACAACGAGTATCAGGAGTAGAACGATAGGGCGGTCTTTGAGGATGCTAGATGTTTTGGGTGTCGAAAAGCCGGGGGAAAAGCCGATCCCTTCTGGAATGGATGGATCCCTGGGCGAGGGGTTACCGGACTTCGGAGATAACTCGTCTGTAGTAGGAGAACCGGGATCGGTGGTGCGCTGCGGAGGAGCGGCCAAGGTCTCGGTGGACAACTCATCGATGGGGGGCTCTGCAGGCGTATCGAGGGTTCTCGATTCTGCATCGATGGATAAATGGGGAACTTTGGAGACATCAACAGCGGCGAGAGCATCGGCAAACTCAATCCCGTTTTGGTAGCGATCTTTGGGGGCAAGAGCCAGGGCCTTCTGGAGCACTGGTCCGAGAGGAGACTTCAGGAGATCGATGGGCACGGTCAATTCGCGCGACACATGCATGAGGGCACACTTCCAGGGATTGGTCTCCTGGATAACCGGTTGGCCGGCGAGCATCTCTACGAGGAGGAGTCCCATCTGGTAGACGTCCAGTGCGGGACTTACCTGCTGCTGTTCGACGTATTCGGGTGCCATATACTGGGGCGTGCCCAACATATAGCCGGTTTTGGTGAGGCGTTCGTCGTTGCTCTGGGCGGCGATATGAGCGATTCCGAAATCAACGAGTTTCAGAGTTTCACGTCGGGTCTCGGGGTCGGCGAGGAAGAGGTTGCTCGGTTTGATATCCTTGTGAACAATTCCCACCTTATGCGCCTCGCCGAGGGCTTCAAGGGTATCCAGAAAGAGGGGAATGAAACGAGCAGGGTCGAGGGTCTTTTTGGCCTTGAGTTCGTCTTGAAGGTCGTGTCCGCTGAGCATCTCCATGATGATGAACGGATTATCCTGCTCTTTAAGGACACCGAAATCATAGATCTGTACCACGCAGGGGTGGTTGATACTGGCAGCGGTTTTGGCCTCTCGAGAGAAGCGGGCCAGGACGGTGTCGAGATCGTTTCCCTGGGAGACCAGGGTATCGACGTTGAGAACTTTAATAGCGACGTTTCGCTCGATCTGGGAATCGTGGGCCTGAAAGACAGCAGCAAAACCTCCGACACCAAGCAGGCTGAGGATTTCGTAGCGTTCGTTGATCACAGTGCCAACGGTGACCCCCATGACAGGTTCTTTGTTGGTCATATTATACGTCTACAGTGAAGAAGAAAAAGTATGTATAGCAGGACTCAAGATAACATTGAGTTACTTAAGCGCAAGAGCAGGATTGATCGCCTTGCGTGGCGGAAGGAAAAAGTCTCCCGGAGACATGCAATCCTAGGCCGTTGAGGGTCGTCGCGATATGAATATTGCCAAAGCCCGCAGCAGTAAAAAGTTCTCGAAGGGTCGCGGGAGTCATTCTGCCACGTCGACCGCTTACGACGCGCCACAGAATCATAGAGAGGGCAAATCGAGTACTGGCCAGCGGATCGGTGGGAAAACGGTGATAGGGAGCGTTCCAGGTGGCGCTTCGCAGTGATCCCTGAGCGTTGGGTTCCAGTAAAATGAGTTGCCCCGAGGCCGTCAAGATTTCTTCGATGGCGGAAAGAGCGGCCTTTTGATCGGGGAGAAGATAAAGAAAACTATGCCCCGTAGCGAGATCAAAGGAGCGTGGGGCGAAGGGAAGTTCGTAGATATCAGTGCGGAGAAAGTGGAGATTCGAAAGGTGCGCAAAGTGTCGGCTGTGGCGTTCGTTTGACCGAGCGATCATGGATTCTGAGATGTCGATCCCGACAACTTCGGCTTCCGGGAAGAGCTCGGCGAGTACGAATGCGCTGATGCCGGGCCCGCAGCCGAGGTCGATGATTCGCCTCGGAGCAGGCCCGCTCAGAAGAGTGGCCATCTCACGAACGTGATCTCGCCAGATCCCCTGGTTGGTGATGAAGTCGTAGCCGGAGGAAGCGAGGTTAAATAAGAGTCGATTATCGAGCATTGGGCAGGCCAGGTGATAAAATTAGTTGAATCCACCGACGAAACCGGCACCGGCACCGGCGTGAATCCGCCAGAAGAGCCCGAGATAGAGACCGGTATAGGGATCGGCAAAAGAGATACTCCGCTGGGCTTCGGCATAGAGACCCCAGCCCCGTTCACCGTAGCCGCGGGTAAATCCGCAAAACCAGCTGGTGAAGTTGGAGATATCACAATGGGCTCCTTCCCGGTCATGGAAACCGACAAATTCAACGAAGAAACGCATTCCTATGGCAGGGCGGGGCGATTCCAGATGAGAACCGAAGAAGACTTTTCCTCGGGCGGCGAGCCCGGTGCGCAGATCGCGGCCGGTGGCCCGGGTCCAGAACCCGTCGTAATGAGGCCGATGCATATAGGTCGCTTCCAGATAGGGAGCGTGCATCGAAGTTCCCTGAAAAGAGAGCAATCCGCGATATCCAAGCCCAAAGTCAAAAGGGCGCTCGTGATGTTGAAGAGCAAAAGCGAGGGGATAGACGCCGATGCCGATGGGGATGACCGTTTCTGGAGCGCCCGTGGTCATGCCGGTGGCGGCACCGGCGCCGATATCAAATTGTGTGGGCGGGACGGCCCAGGCTACGGGTAAACAGCCCGTTAACGTGGCAGCGAGAAGCGCGACGAGCGCCAGCTGGAGATATCTCGCACCTCCTATGGTGAAAAGAGCACTCATAAGCCCATAAAGTTCATCAAGATCAGTTCTTCCGAGGCGTTCTCCATGCCAAGCATCCCGATGGTTCGTGAGAGGTAGCCCTGGGGAGAGCTGAAATGGTCGGCGAAATCTTTGCGCTCCTCATCGGAGAGAGCAGCCCAGTTTTCCAGACTATCTCGACTAATTGCACTGGTGAGGTAGGAGAATTGCTTGGCGAAGGCTTCCATCAATTCGCCCTGCTCTTCTTCGGAGAGTTGGGAGATATCCAGGGATTCATCCTGGGCGGCCTGTCGCAGGAGCGCTCGGTTTTTCTCGAAGTCCTCACGGTTTTCGTCGTGGTCTTTGAGGAGGGCGTCGGCCACGGCTTGTTCCCAGGGTTCATGGTCGCCGGTGGCGCCGATTTGACTGGCCCGGTGGATGGCCAGAATCTGGGTATAGTCCTGGAGAAATGCGTCTCCCCCGCTTTTTTCGACGTGTTTGGGAAATTCCCGGCTGATGTCGCGCACGCGGAAGCCCAGCCCGATGACCAGGCGGATCTTGCGGGCATTGGCCATTAAGGATTCGTCATCTCTTAGCTCTTCGCCCTGTTCGAGAAGGGAGTTGAATCGTTTGATCGTACGAGAGTCGTCCCATTCTTTGAGCGAGGCGTTGACGTTGTTGATATCGCGACGGGTCATGGGGGTATCGAGGCTGTCGAAGAAATCGTCAGATTTGCTCAGGCGGTTTCGCTGATCCGAGGAGCTGACGGCGCCTGGTGATGAATCATCACCGTCGGCTTTGATGAGTCGCTCAAGCGAGGGCTTTTCATCGCCCCCACCACCGGCGAGTGATGAGAGGTTCATACCACCACCACTGCCGCTGCTATCGGAACCCCCACCGAGGACGGCGACGCTTTCGGTGACCCCTTCGACGAGTTCTGGTCCTTGCCACCAGAGGTAGCCACCAAAGAGGACAGCGAGCAGCCCCATAGCCAAAATGGTGAAGCAGCCGCATCCAAGACAGCCCTTCATGCAGCCGCCACCGGATTTTTTCTGAGGTGTATTGGTGACTGGAGCGTTTTGCTGCGGCTGTTGAGGCTGTTGGGGTTGCTGCGGCTGAGCAGGTTGCTGAGGCTGGCCGTATTGATTCGGCTGTTGCTGCTGTGCGGGCTGCAGAGGGTGAGCAGGCTGTTGAGGTTGCTGAGGCTGAGCAGGTTGGCCAGACTGTTGTGGTTGAGCAGGCTGAGCAGGTTGGCCAGGTTGTTGAGGTTGACCTTGTGGTGGTTGACCTGATTGATCTGAAGTCATCTTAATTCCCTGGGTATAAAGAATCCCCGTTTGCTTACCTGTAAACGTTCAGGGAAGCAGCATAACGTATCGAGCTTTAGATGGCATCCGGAAAAGATCCGAGATATCTCAACGTGGCCACGAGTGAAAAATAGGTTTCAACCGCTGGTCTTATAGGCGCTTTGTCGATAGTCTAGACGCATCGCAGCGATAGAAAAGAAGATGAGGTATGATGTGCGCGCAAATATTCTGAGGGCGATGATCGTCCTGATAGGTCTGGTGTTTGCTGTCTTGTCGACGACAGGTTGTGCGTCGACGGCAGAGTATTCGTATTCCCCACCACCGGAGCGAACGCCGGCGGCAAGTAGCCACTCCTATGCCGAGCAGACGGTGGTAGAGGAGGCGGAGGTGGTGATGGCATCGGCCCCACCGGAGCGGCGGCGGTTCTTCGGTCGCAGTGATGATTCAGGCCAGGGCCAGCAGCCCCGTCGTGGCGAGCAAGCTGCGCAGCAAGAGGCCACGCCAATGGAGGCAACGCCGATTGACGGCGATCTGGTCCGTCCCGACGGCAGTCGTGAAGATGGAGTCGCCGAGGAGTTGGAGCAAGAGGAATTGAAGCGCGGACAATTGCTCATTTATACCGGACAGATAACCCTGGCCATCTATGATGTGCGGTCAACCCAGGAGAAGGCGGTTGCCCTCGTCGAGGAGATGGACGGATATATCTCGCAAAGAACCTCCAATCAGGTGATCGCACGGATTCCGGCGGCGTCGTTTCGCACCGCACTTGAGGAGATGGCGGCGCTGGGTGATGTGCTCGATATGAACTGGGAAGCGCAGGACGTCTCCGAAGAGGTTCGAGATCTGGACATTCGGTTGCGAAACGCCCTGCAACTTCGAGATCGGCTGGAGTCGCTTCTGGAGAGAGTGGAATCTGTGGAGGACGCTCTCAAGATCGAAGAGCAATTGGAGCGGATCACGCTGGAGGTCGAGCGAATCCGGGGTCAATTGCTCAGCTTTGAAGATCGAATCGCTTATTCTACGATTGTTCTCAGTTTTCGACCCAAAAGTGTGGTCCAGGTTCCCGATGATGACTTTCTATTACCCTTCCCCTGGCTCCATCAGTTGGGATTGGAAACGTTGTTGAAGGCTCCGGAGGGACGACGATGAACTATTTCAAGAGCGGGTTTTTGGGGTTGGTTTTGGCGGTCCTCTTGATGGGCTCGGGGTGTGCCTCGTTTTATGAGATCGAAACGCCTCAGGAAATGATCGAGGTCGATGGTCATGACGCGCGAACCTATGTGGCGATGACCCATGATGGGGTGGTGCTGCGAGCGCGGGTGATCCCACAGGGAGAAGGTCGAAACGTGACACCTCAGGGAAATCATGACTTCTGGGTGAGCGCGATTCGGGAGCGGATGCGGACCACCGGTGGATATGCACTGCTGGAAGAGAAGGAAGTGGAGTCGGCCAACGGATGGAAGGGGACCAGGCTGGAGTTTGGTCGCGACCATCAGGGTGCTCCATACCAGTATTGGATGACCCTTTTTGTCACCGAAGATAATATTCATATTGTTGATGCTGGCGGTCGAAAGGCTCGCTTTGAGAGCGCGCAGGATGCGGTTGAGCGGGCGCTGGCCAGTTATGAGGTGTTGAGATGAGAATCAAGTGCGGTCTGATAGTGTTGATGATAGCGACTCTGGCGATGAGTGGATGCGACGCTGGTGGGGCCGGAGCTCCGCCCATGAACGAGGTTTCGCGCGTCGAAATAGCTGACGATATGGCCTATGAGAGGGCGCGGGCAGCACCGGCGGGAAGTGACGACCGCAGCGAGATGGATGGGGAGGCGGAGCAGAACCAGTCGAGCGCTCAGCGGTTGATTTTTACGGGACGGGTGATTCTGGCGATCTACGATGTAGAGTCGACCCAGATCCGGGCCATTGAATTGGTCGACGAGTTGGAGGGCTATGTCTCAAAACGCTCTTCCGAGCAGTTGACCGTGCGGGTTCCGGCAGCGTCGTTTCGAGTAGCACTGGATGGACTGGCAGAACTTGGCGATACGCTGGATATGACCTGGGAGGCACAGGACGTCTCGGAGCAGATGAGGGATCTGGAGATCCGGCTGAAGAATTCGTTGGAGCTTCGCGACCGGCTCGAGACTCTTTTGGCCCGAGCAGACACCGTGGAAGAGGCTCTCAAAATTGAGACCGAATTGGAGCGGATTACCCTGGAGGTAGAACGCATTCGGGGGCAGTTGGAGAGCTTTGAGGACCGGGTGGCTTACTCGACGATCGTGGTGGAGTTTCGAACCATTCGCGACGATGACGTACCCGATGATGACTTTGTATTACCTGTGGCCTGGGTCAATGACCTGGGCATGAGATCTCTTCTGCAGTCGGCGGGGGTGAGATAATGAAGAGTTTTTATAGAGTATCTGTAGTATTGCTGATGGTGCTGGTCTTGTTGACGGGTTGTGAGACCTATGAAATCGAGACTCCTCAGGAGATGATCGAGGTGACTCGTACCAACTCCAATTATGTAGCCATGACCCACGATGGGGTGGTGATTCGAGGACGGGTGATTCGTCAGGGAGAGGACAGCAGTGTCCCCCGGGCGAACCAGGATTTCTGGGTCAACGCGACCCGAGAAAGGATGCGACTGTCAGGAGGGTATGCGCTTCTCGATGAGGATTCAGTTCGCTCGTCGAACGGGCATCAGGGTACTCGAATGGAGTTCGGGCGCGATCAGGATGGTCGGACCTATCGCTACTGGGTGCAGATTTTTGTCACCGAAGACTATATCCACGTGTTAGACGCGGGAGGTCGAGAGGAGCGCTTTGAGAAGGCTGAGGGCGCAGTGGAGCGGGCGCTGGCCAGCTATCAGGTCTTGAAATAAAAGACTTCAGGACTGGGGGTAGGAGAGCTCAAAGAATTCGTCGAGGAAGTCCTGGACGTCCGGTTCATCGCGCTCGGGAAGTGCTTCCAGTATTCGCCGTCGCCATTCGGGGATTCTGGGGATGATTGAAGAGGCCACAGTGGCGCCGGCAGCGCTCGCAAATGAAGTGGTCAATCCCATCGGTCCAAGAGGCTTACAGCCC
>SKNI01000378.1 GCA_007120615.1 Myxococcales bacterium
GCTGTCGAATTCATCGAAGAGATATTGCACTTTTCCGTGCATCCCGTACGGAACGCGCAGCGTAAGGTTCTCGGAGGGAAAGCGCTCCACGACCCCGGCCTCGTCGAGTGCAATTCGCGCGGCTTCTCGGTACGCCCGGGCCAGTCCTCCCATCCCCAATTTGATGCCGCCATAATAGCGAATCACCACGACCAGGGTGTCTGTAAGCTCCCTGCCCTCGAGCACCTGCCACATCGGCAGACCCGCCGTCCGGGCCGGCTCACCGTCGTCATTGGAGCGATCGATGGTATCGGCTCCCCGACCGATCCGAAACGCGTAGCAAACGTGGCGGGCGTCGTAATGCTCGGCCTTCACCTCTTCGATATAGGCCGCGGCTTCCTCTTCCGTCTCCACGTAGAGAGCCCGACCGATAAAGCGGCTCCGATCAACGGTATGCTCCCCTTCCCCGAACCCTCTGACCGTATGATATGGCTGATCTTGGTTCTTCATACTCTCAATTCTTCTCTAACAAGGGGCCTGATGCAATGAGCGTGAAGGAAACACCCCTGAACCTTCCCCAATGCTAGGTCGTCGGCTATAGGATATACCAATGTCTGAAAGTCTCGTAATGAGCACAGACTCGCAGAAGCAAGAGCAATGGTCCTCATTCGCCCCGCAAAACAAGCCGACGCACCGCTACTCGCCGAACTCGTAGACATGGCGGGAGCGGGACTCCCGGCGTACCTCTGGTCCCTCCTGGGAGAACACACGGACAACGAGTTAGACGTCGGAGCCGCGCGCATTGCCCGGCCTCAGGGAACCATGAGTCATTCCAATATCCGGGTCGCTCTGATCTCCCAGAAGATCGCCGGGATGATGCACGGCTATCACCTCCAGGATCAGGATGATGTAGGCCCTTTGGAGGATTACCCCGAATTTCTGCGACCCCTGCTGGAGTTGGAATCCCTCTCATCGACCGCCTGGTATCACAACGCCCTCGCAACATTTGAGGAGTTCCGAGGCCGAGGCGTGGGAACGGCTTTGATGAACGACGCCGAAGACCTGGCCCGTGCTGCAGGCGCTGACGAGATGCGATTGATCGTCGCCAGTACGAACACCGGTGCAAAGCGGATCTACGACCGGCTCGGATACCATGTGATCGCAACCCGCCAGGTGGTTCCCATCGATGGCTTGTTCCAGCGCGGAGACTGGTTGTTGATGGCGAAGAATCTCAGTCCGTCCACTTGAACATAATAGCGCCTTGTTGGTCGATGGGGACTAGGATGTCGAACACATCCAGGACGGCAATCTGTAAATCGACAGACATGACGACTTAAGAGTTTAATACCATTTAACTCGACACACTTGACGACTTAATAAAATCTACCTACATTTATCCTTGTCGTCAGATATGGCGATTTATACGCGGTTTCAGGAGACAAATCGACAGATATGACGAATAACAGCTTCGACAGCTTATTATCAGATGATGCGCTCCTCGAAGAGCTCGGAGATCGGCTCACTCGAGCTCGACTTGATCGGGAGTGGACTCAGGCCGAATTGGCCGAAGCGTCGGGTGTATCTAAGCGGACGGTGGAACGCCTGGAGGCTGGTCAACCCACCCAGATAGTGAGCTTTCTGCGCGTCCTCCGGGCCATGGAGATGCTCGCCAATTTAGAAGAGGTTCTTCCCAGACCGGGCCTTCGCCCGATGGAGCTTCTCAAACTACAAGGCGACCAGCGAAAGAGAGCACCACGAAAAAAAGAGGGTGACGACACCGAGTGGAGTTGGGGAGAGGAATGAGCACTATCGTAGAGGTAAAATTATGGGGAAAGACCGTCGGTGCTGCTGCGCTCGAAGACGGAGAGAGAACCAAAATCACTCAATGCCCTGGAGCGTTTGTGCTACGTCGGCACTCGCGGCATGGGGGCGCTGGAGTATCATCCGGCCAAACGAGAGCCCAGCCGAGGGACCCCGCTGGACATCGCAAAGCTGGTAGAATTAGCCGGAAAAATCCTCAAAAAACGGGAGCAATTTGAAACGACTTTCGAAGAGGAGGAAGGACTGGCCGATATCTTACGCGTTGGGACCTCCGCCGGGGGGGCGCGCGCAAAGGCTGTGATCGCCTGGAACCGCGAGACATCAGAGATTCGTTCCGGTCAACTCGATGCCGGGGATGGATTTGAGCATTGGCTGCTTAAATTCGACGGGGTCTCTCATAATCGGGATCGGGAACTCGATGACCCTCAAGGCTACGGACTGATAGAATATGCCTACTACCTGATGGCAAAAAAGGCCGGCATCACCATAAGTGAATGCCGAATCTTGGAAGAGAATGGACGCCATCACTTCATGACTCGGCGCTTTGATCGGCCCGAGGGGAATAAGAAGTTGCATATGCAGTCCCTCGGTGCGATGGGCCACTTCGACTTCAATCAGCCCGGCGCAACCAGCTATGAGCAATGCTTTGATATCATCCGAACACTCGGGCTCAGCACGAAGACGGTGGAAGAGCAATTTCGGAGAATGACCTTCAATATCATCGCCCGAAATCAAGACGATCACGTCAAAAATATCGCGTTCCTCATGGACAAGCAGGGGAGCTGGTCGCTCTCTCCGGCATTTGACCTGACCTATAGCTACAATCCACAGGGCGCCTGGACCTCACGCCATCAGATGAGTATGAATCAAAAGCACGATGACTTTACTCTCAACGACTTCATCGAATGCGGTCGAAGAGCATCACTCGTTCGAGGACGAGCCCGCAGCATCGTAGAAGAAGTTCAGGACGTTGTGAGCCAATGGTCGAGCTTTGCGGAGCAAGCCCAGGTGTTCTCAGATCACAAAAAGGTGATTGAGAAAAACCTCCGATTGAATCTTCTCTCCATTTAATGGCGCTGCAATTTTGCGAATCGAATTCTCAGCCACGACAAGTAGTAGATCTGCTGTCTGTATCTACGATCTTAATCAATAGAATTCTCGAGAAGCGGTTTCTTTCGGTATTTCAATCTGTCATAATCAAGAAGCCGAGCTGACACTATAATTACCGATCAAATAGGAGGAGTCGTGGCGGGCTCACTTGAACTGAAAACCACGGCAATCCTGGTAACGGTACTTGTGATACTGACGGTAGGTTGCGAGCGCCAGACCGAATCAACACCTGAACACCAGGCCGCCGTAGTGGCGCCCCTTGCTCCGTTTAACGCCGAGCGTTTCGAACCGGAGGCCATCGACGACGTCGAGAACTGGTCCTGGCCCTCAATGGAGGAGTTTCTCACAAAATGGGAGGCCGTGCAGGAGTTGACGACGCCGACAATGGTGATCGGAGATGTGCGCATCAAATCCGTGGACGGGCCCGATTGCCGTGCCGTTGAGGAGAAGACTTTTCCCGACGCCATTGTAGGAATTTACGAGTCCGACGATGGCGCGAAACTCTTCGTTCCTCACGAGGCCGGTTCGTCGTCCATTCGATATCCTTACAGTCTTGGCGGGACCTATCGGTCAATCACAGCGCTTCAAGAGACCACCACGATGGCTCATTACCGCAGCGACTGCCGTGAAGTCTTCATCTCCCCGCGACATATCTTTGTGGGCAGACCGATTGCTCCCAATTATCTGGGTGACCGCGCTTATGCCAGAACGCTTTTGACCTTTGGCGAGCCCGTTTTTGACGAGGACTACCCACTTTATGAAGATGAGTTTCCGGTTATCGGCAACTACTATTGGAACCCCTTTGTAGATGACGACGCGCCCGAAGTCCGACGGCAGCGTTTTCGTCGGTTTATGCCCGAGCCCGAGTGTGGCTATTCCGGCGCGTCTCCTTATACGGATCTTTATGGAGAACTCTGTGCCAAGCAACATGATACGTCATGCTTTGTGCAACTGTCGCATTTGAGTCACCTTACATTCAGGCGTCCCCTCACGTTCACCGACGACGACATTGATCACTTCGCCCATGTTAAGCTCGACCATCTCGCAGCCAGCCCCGTAGACGCCGTGCGCTTTGTCTTGGGTATGGCGCTGGAAATCGGCCCCCTTGAAGACGAGAGCTTCCAATTTGCTGACCAGGATTATTTTCTCGATCCCTGGAAATCGCACTCCTTACACGCGCTATCACTCACCTACCTGACCCTCCAAAACAGCGATCGACTCGCTGAACCCCTTCAGCGGTGGGCTCAAGACCGCGACCTGGACGCCTACAACCGCCTGCGCGCCACGGTGGTACTATTCCGGATTGGAACGCGAAACGAAGACGTCGATTTTCTGAAAGGACGTGAGCTCGACGAACTCTCGCGGTTCTGGCTGGAGCACTACTCTGAAGATGACAATTATCGGTATTTGTAGGCTCAAATAACGATCCAAATACCGCCAGATCCATCCTTTGACCAAGGATTGGCGACGTGCTCGGCAACTTCCCCGGCAACTTCCCCGGTGACGCGCAGCGCAGCATCTGGCTGGATGGGCAGAGTCACTTGAAAATTACTCGAACACTTCGATGCCCTCCACCTCCGACCTTATCACCCCGTCGAAGACTTCGACTCCTTTCGCGAATCCCCCAAAAGAACACCGAACCCTTCGACGCCCATCTTTCCCCGACAAAATACCAGGCTACCGCTTCGACGCGTTTGAATGCAGCGCATTGATGCGTAGCTACCGCTTCGACGCGTTTGAATGCAGCGCATTGATGCGTAGCTACCGCTTCGGCATGGGCAAATGCAGCGCATTGATACGTGGCCAACACCCCATCATCTTAGTCTAAAACACGAAAAAATCCCTCGAAGCCTACTATAGCCATTTCCAATATTTCAAATCTATCATTAAAGCCTTCGACGACCATTTCGAAAATCGCAACGAGGTCGTCGAATAGGCGCCTTCGTTGTTCTGCGCTGCAATGGAGGTCGTCGAACCCTTTTGCTCGTATCTCGGAGCCGGCAAGAAGGTCGGCCAAGCGGTTTCGGATTTTGGGGTTGGTGCGGATCGGGGCTTCGTAGGCTTCGAAGGGGGTTAGGGAATTTCCAAAAGTCGATTCGAAGCAGGATAGGCCTCAAAAAAATTACGCCTATGGCATCTGAAAAAGGCGGACCGAGCAGAAATGGGGGAACGGGCCCCCAAAGATCAAGACCGGGTCGACCTCTCTCGCAGCGCGGAGACTGGCTCTTGATGGGCAAAAAGATCAGCTCTCAACGGATGGATTCGATCATGGCCACCAGAGCGTCTTCGTCATAATAATCCTCTTCGACCCGGAAAAATACACCTACGGCACCATCTTGATGGGATGGAAAATATCCGGTAGCCGCCCGGAACGGAGTGCCCGTTTCTCGTTCTTCCGCCTCGGCAAATTCAAAGCGTGTTGTGACCCCGCGGATCTCAAACTCGCGAAATTCCGTCCTGTTGATCAGAAATTGCTCGCCGGCGCCCTCTCGAGTTGATTGTTGCCGAAGCTGCTCTTCGGCGAGTTGCTGATCGCCGAGACTGTTGTCCATCATGGAGAACACCAACGCGCCCTCCCCTTCGGTATGTCGAAAGTGGGTGCGCGCCTTTGACACAACAATCGCATCCATACCCAGAGTGCAGCAGGGCTCGAAACCATCGGGAATGTCGACCTCGACGATCCTCTCGGTCATGGCGAAGGTCGCCTCCGGGTTCTCCGTTTCGTTCTCAAAGTTTGCCATAATATAGGCGATCCCCCCGCCACAGGTCAGCATCGTCAGGGCAACAAAGCCAATCATAATCAAGATCACAACTTTCATCGTGGATCGGGACTTATTTTGCTTTGAATGGATCTCTCTCTGTGTAGAACCGTCCGACTCCTGAATCGTATTATCGGTCGTCATATTAGAATCCCTCCCTGCTGGAAATGTGAATGACGCAATCTACTATTTTGACCGAGGATCCCGCAAGGCCGGAGAGAATCCCATAAAAAAGGGCCGGCTTCCGCCCCCACCAGGAGGGAGGGAGTGCCTGCCTACAGGTGAGCGCCTTGAGAGGGGCCAGACATGTCAATCATCACTGTCTCCCATTCCTCCGGGATGGAGCCAGCAGTGAACCGTTCCGGCCTCGTCGATGGCGCAGGTATTGTGGGGGCCGCCGGATGCAACGGCGCGGAAGATGCCTTCCGGAGGTGATTCGCTGGGGAATTCGGCCTGGTCATCGAATTGGCCCCAGCACTCGATTTCGCCGACGGTGGTGATGCCGCACATATAGTCAAGGCCGGCGCTTATCTGAGAGTACGTCAGAACCTCGGCGTTGGTGGGATCATCGAGCTCATTGCCCCAACAATAAAGGTGGTCCCTATCGTCGATGGCGCAGCCAAAACGAGCTCCCACCGTAAGCTGAGTGAAATTTCTGTCAGGCATCTCGTGGATGGTTTTTTCATGGTGGTTTCCGCCTCAATAGAAATGGACCGCCCTCTGAGTATGATGGAAGACACTCGTCCTACCAGTGAAATATTTTTCACCCCGCAGCCACCGCCGCCCTCCTGGCGGAGCGGTGGCTTGCCACCTGCGTAGCCCAGCTATGCCCAACCCCCAGGCTTGCCTGGGGGATCAGACCGACGCGAACCCACAGCGCGCCGACCCAACAGAGCACTAAGAAGTGAATCAAATACCCGCGCTATCAGTACGTGCTACCGATGTGTCCCATGAAGAGACGGGGACGTCCGCGCTCCATCAAGCCAACAAAAAAGGGGCCGGCAAGCCGTCTCCGGCTTGCCGACCCCTGGTCTCTAACTTCTGCTAAATACCGGAGGCGGGACTTGAACCCGCACTAGGTCACCCTAACCGGATTTTGAATCCGGCGCGTCTACCGATTCCGCCACTCCGGCCTATACTATCGGTTCTGGAATCAAGGGAACCGAAAAGCGCTGACGACAACTACCGCAGACCCACTCTGGGTTCAAGTTAAATTTATGTGGGTGGCGAGTTTTTCCGACAGTGAAGGAGTCACCGTGGAGGTCCTACGAGGCAGGCTGCATCATGTGTATAGATACTATGGGAGGCGTTTGATAATTGCAAGATGAAAAGTTTCGCCTCTCCTTAACTGGTTGAAGAATGCGATAAAACGTCAGGTGTCGTCTTCTTGCTGGCTTGCGGCTTCCGGATCCCATCCCCGCCATCCTCCGGTCAGCCGAGGGGCATCTGGATCGGGACTTCCAGTATCCAATTCGTGGATCCAGACGGCGTCGATCCCGACGATGGCGGCCGCCTTTACGGTGGTGGCCAGATCAAACTCCACTTCATCGGCCCACTCCGAGACCTGAAAACGATCCTGGGGTGTGCTAAAAAGGTGCAGCGTCGACGATGCCCAGTCTAAAAGGTCTTCCAATTGCTCCGAGAGCGGATCGGGAGCCACTCGCGCTTGCAGACCCTGTCCAAGGAGTGTGCTGGTACCCACGGTGGTCCCTCGCCCCAATTCGGCCTCCAGAATCCAGCGCAGCGGATCCTCGATCGGCGCTTCGGCGTCCAGCTCCTCTTCTTCGTCTCTTTGAGGCTGCGGAAGGACCCGACAGGCCAGACGATATTGCTCATTGCGAATGAGCCTGTCGTTGGCGATCCGAGAGAAGAGCCCTTCTCTGCCCTCGTCTCCGAGAACGAGATTGGTGGAGTCTGCCGGCCAATACTCCAGAAGCGCCGAATCAATTTCTCGTCTGGGCACCACGCAGAGTCCGGCATCGAGGGCGCCGATTCCCGCCTGGGGATGAAGAGTGAGGCTGTCGCAGCCGGCGGCCAGAA
>SKNI01000504.1 GCA_007120615.1 Myxococcales bacterium
AGGCCTGCAGAATCGAAGAATCGGGCCGCTCTTCCATCGCCTGCTGAGGCCGCTCACTCATCCCGACGACCGTGGGTGCATGATAGATCTGAATCCGCTCGGAGTTGTGATTCAACGACACCAGGGCATCGGTGAGGGTGATCTCATCGCCGACCAGTGCGAAATAAACCGGTCGCTCTCCGTCCCGACGAAGACTGGCCTCGGCTACTGCCGCCACCAATTCATCGGGAGCGTGATACCCACCCATTGCGTCTACTGCGATTGTGATCGGTTCCTCATTACTCACCAGACTACCTCCACCGCCACACCATTTAATTCATTCATTGTATTCATTGGAGCATTTATACACTACCACCGGCCATCAATAACACTAAACCAGATTTACTTTCGAAACCGAAGAATTGGGCAAAGTGAGGTCGGATGGATGTTCGTTTTTCCGACTGACAGCCAGCATCGCTACCTGGAGAGAGGAAAAGCGGGCAGACGCCGACCTCACAAAGCACAAACTCCGGATTTCGGAGTAATTCTGGTTTACAATCGCAATTGAAGTTGGGTCATGGTTTGCTCACCGTGGACGTTAAAATCAAATAGATTAAAACTCAAAGCGTTGGCAAACCCGCCCGGACAGGCCACCTGATGGGTGCCATAGGCGTAATCCACACCCATGACGTCGTGCTTATGTCCGTGGAGAATCGGGGAGTAAGGATCGACCAATTCGATGGCCTCTACAAGCTCTCCTACCCCGTCGGCGGGCTCCATCAACCCCCAGATCGACGACGCGCTGGTGGGATACCAGTCGGAGGTGATGTGATGGTGAACCAGGGTCATCAGCCGCATTCCCCGAACCTCCTTTTGATTTCGGTCGATCCAGTCCAGGGCCTCCGGATAGATCCGGCCCACCGTATTGGGGAGCCATCGCTCCATATAATGGCGGTCGTCTACGGGGTCTCGATTGCTGTCGATCTCCAATAGCGCTACCCCTCCGGGCAAGATCTTAAACCGGGGCTCCCTGGGAGTGACCACCGGAAAGAAGCTCTCCATCGGCTCGCTCGGCAGGCGCTCATAGAGATTAAACCGGTCGTGGTTTCCCGGAATTACAGTCAACCTCTCCTCTCCCCACCAGCCGGTGATCTCCAGGGCGGCCCGGACGTCGAGAAATTCGGCCGCCAGACCGCAGTGCACCAGGTCTCCGGTGATCACCAGGTGATCGACGCCCAACCGGTGAAGACCGATGAGGGTCTTTTTGATCAAATTGGTATAGAGCCTGCGCTCGCTTCGATAATGATGGCCGATCTCATTGGAGATGGCCGAGATCTCGTGGGAGAAGTTCTCAAAGGAGCCGTGGGGTGTCATCAAATCCCGCAGCCGCCGGGTGAGGGCGACCTCTCCGGGGAGGTGAAGGTCCGATAATTGGGCGACTCGCAAGACCGTATCCGATCGTCGAATCAGATCCCGGGGCCGCTTCTTATCGGTGCAGTCGATCCATTTGAAAAATGCTTGTGGCATGGTGTTACTCTTGGTGCTCGAGGCGATCGTGAGTTCGAACTTCGTTGTCTGCCCCGTCGGCCGCAGCGATATGGCGGGCCCATTCGGGGTATTTTCTCTCCAGAAATCGATCCGTCAACACCGCCTGGGCGGCCTCACTGATATCATAAAGCAGGGCGGCATTCAGAGCCGCCCCCAGCAGAGCGCCCACCACCGGAAGAGTCCGAGAAGGTGCTGCCTTTACGGCGCGACGCTGCAGGTTGCGAGAGACCGCCCGACGGGCCAGGTCTCCCACCTTGGTGGCGGCGTGGGTGCCGGCCTTTCGCTCCACGCTCTGGGCCAGGCTGCGCCCCGTCATATGCTTGATCCCGCCGTGAGCCACCGCTCCTACCACCAGTGATTTGCGGGTGACATATTCATTCAAATTCTGACGCACCAGCATCGGCTCAATCGCCACCGGTCGGGTTCCACCAAGGGCCACCGCCAGAATCTCCAGCGGCAACTCCGGATTCTCCTGCGGGTCGAATCCAAAATACCAGCAAAACCGACTGCAAATATCGGCGGTGATCGACAATAACACCGGGATATCGGCCAGCGATAAGATTCCCCAGCTAAACGGCGCCAGCCCTCCCGAGATCCCGCCGGCCACCGCCCCCAATAAGACCCGCTTCTGGCGGCGGCTCTTTAACACCGTCTCCACCCGGTCTACGGGCAGGTGGGCAATATCCTCAAAGGTCTCCACCGGGACGCCGGCCTGACGAAAATGCTCGGCGACGTCTTTTGATAGATTCTGGCGTGCGATCCGCTGTTCAAATCGCTCCATTCCCTTCTCGATGGCGGTCCCCACAAAACCGATCTCTGTGAGGCCCGAGCCCAGCCACTCAAAAGGAGTAAATACTTTTTGCACCAGCTGATGAATTCGACTCGGGTCCAGACGCTTTTGCACGAAAAACTTCACTCGGGCCGCCGCATATTTATCGGCATGCTCCAGGGTGACCCCTTCGAATTTGCAGGTCAATTGCTCAAAGGCCCGCTCATAATCGCTGACCACCAGATACATCTCGAAATCATCGCGGCTGGCAAAGGGGTTGTCCTCCCATTTGACTCGCTCTCCGGCCCGGCGAACCAACTCGGCGGCGTGACTCTCAAGGGTAATATTTCGAATATAAAGTCCGATGAGCCATTGATCGAGCTCGTCGAGTTTTTCTTCGGTTGCCATCTGCCCGAGGGCGTGGCGCATCCGCTGAAGTCTGGAGCCTACTCGTCGGCCTCGCACACGCATGACCACCAACTCCAGCAGTCGCAGCGCTCTCGTCGGGTGATGATCGACGGTCTCTTTGACCTCGCCGAGCATCTTTTTGAGGGCCCCGATATTCTCTTCCTCGGAGCGGGTCAATTCGGCCAGGGGCTCACTATATAATTGCTCCAGTCGGCGGTGGTCGGCGTCAAAGGGCCGTTGTTTGACGAACTCTCGAAGGGTCTTCTCCCGCTCCAGATCGTCGATGCTGAGCCGAATGCAGGCCTGAAAAGGGCGCTCCAGCCAGCTAAATGTGAGCCTTCCCCCCATGGCGGCGTCAGCCATAAAGTTGAGCCACCGCGCCGCTTCATGGGGATATTCCAGACTGGCCACGTCACAGGCCCGGATCAGATTGGAGACCACCGCCGAGTGGTACCACCGGCCGTATTTATGGACCAACGTCAGGCCCGACAACAGCGCTGCGATCTCCCAGTAGGAGTGCTCCAGCGTCAGCTCTACCAGATCGCCCAGGGACCGAGACTTCTCGTCGGTTGGCGAGGGGTCTTCTCCCAGAAAGACGCCAACCACCTCAAAGAGCCACTCCGGCTCATCGGGAAGAGCTCGCTCCGTTAACCGCTGCAGGGCTTCTGCTCGAAGCTCCTCATTTTCGCTATGTCGCCACAGGGCCAGGGTTGCCAGCGCTGCGGAAGGATGAAGGTAAGTCCGGGCCGGCATCACGGAGCGCCCGATCATCGCCAGAGCCTCTTCTCCTCGGGGAGATAATTCAGCGAATTTCTCAGCGGAGAGCAGATCCCACAGCGGCTCCTGAACCAGCGTACTTCGACGGCGCCACACCCTGGAATAGCCCAACTCCTGAGCCATCCAGGTGGTCAGTACTTCTCGGCGCCTGCCCGGAGCGTCGCTGAACTGCTCGGCGATCTGCTCCAGCACCTCCTCGGTGGGCCTCGATTGCAACGCTTCCCACAGAGATTTGAAGTCCTCTACGGGAAAGGCTTCATCGACCCGCTCGTCGAGGGGCAAAAACTCTCCGGTCTCTGCCGCCTCCTCGGTGAGGGCCTCCTCTTGGAGGACACCGGCTTTGGTCAGCTCTTCGCTGTCTGGTGTAATAAATACGCGGGACATCGTGATTCCTCGGTCTTTGTGACCACTCGAAAATTGGTCGTTCGTCGCTGGCAGCGATCTTACCTATCTTCACTGCCGGTTTCATCTATAACGAACGAAAAAAGTGATTTGTTCAATATAATTAGAAAAATCCGCTACACCTGTATTTCAGGGCCGGCGACCGGAACGAAGTTCTGTTATCTCTCAGAAAGATCTTCAATGATCCGATGCTTCTGCACCTTCCCCAACGCGTTTCTTGGAAGACCGTCTGTGTAGACCCCCACCTCCCGGGGCAATTTATAATCAGCCAATTCATCCTTCGCCACAGCGTGGAGGACAACAAGCCACTCTTCGCTGCTCTTCTCGACTCCCGGGCGGGGAACCACGGCGCAGGCGATTCGCTGGCCCCATTCCTCATCGGGAATACCGACCACGCCCACATCGCGCACCTCTTCGCACTGGCGAAGCACCTCCTCAATTTCTCGGGCCGAGATCTTAAAACCTCCTGATTTGATGATGTCCACCGAACGGCGCCCGGCGATATAAATAAATCCCTCATCATCTCTGCGGGCGACGTCTCCGGTGCGAAAAAAGCCGTCCGAAGTAAAGGCTTCAGCCGTCTTCTTCGGTAATCTCCAGTAACCCTCCATCACGCTCGGCCCCCGGACCTGAACCCCGCCGACCTCTCCCGGGCCGACCTCCTGGCCTTCTTCGTCGACGATGCGAATCTCGGTGCCCGGAACCGCGCGACCCACCGACCCCCGTCGGCGCTCGGTATCATAGGCATTGGAGATGGTAAGCATGGTCTCGCTCATACCGTAGCGCTCAAGAATTCGGTGCCCTGTAAGCTCCTCGTATCTCTCAAAGATATCGGGACGAAGGGCCGCAGATCCGCTGGTGATGAGCCGGGCCTTGCTCATCGCGTCAGCCAGACTCGCGTCGTTCTCCATCACCTCCACCAGTCGGGTATGCATGGTGGGAACGCCCATAAAGATGGTGCCCCCTGCCCCGACGGCTCGCGCTACTTCTTCAGCATCAAACCGCTCGTGAATCTCGGTCTGATTCCCTCGAATCAGCGTACCGTGAACCCCGATGCACAACCCGTGAACGTGAAAAAGAGGCAGCGCCAGCACCAACGTATCGTCGGTCGTCCACCGCCAGTGGTCGGTCAACCGATCGATCCCGCTGACCAGGCTATTAAAGGTGTGGACCACGCCTTTGGAAGGACCGGTAGTGCCCGATGTGTAGATAAAGAGCGCCGGGGCTTTGTCGTTTAGCTCCGGCAACTCCCGAAGCGGCTCGTCCTCGACGAACTCCTCAATACGCACTTCATTCGCCGAACGGGACGCCTCAGACGTATCTCCCACGACGATCACGGCCCGCACACTCTCGGGAAGCTCCAACTCCCCAACGATCGACCGGGCTTCCATCTCGGCCCCTACGACCACCACCGAAGGCTCTGCATCGGCAATGATATGCCCGATCTCCTTTCGCCGATATCGGGTATTTACGGGCACGTGAATCACACCCGTTCGGTGATGCCCGACCAGGACTTCCACCAGAGTCAGGCTGCTCTCCAGAATGCTGACCACCCGGTCGCCCTTTTGAACCCCCAGCGCTCTGAGGCCCGCCGCATACCTTCGCCCGGCCTCGTCGATCTCTCCAAAAGTCGCTGATCGATCCTCGATAGAAAACGCCGCAGCCTCGCGGCGATTATCGAGGTGATAAAAGAGTTTCTCCACCGCTTTGTGACTCATATTATTGCCCATCCTTTAGACATATACCCAGGAGCACGAACGTCCCCCGTCCGCGCTCCAAACTTGCTAGCAGACTCGTTCCAGCGTATCGTCAACCAGACCACATACCCGACATCTTCTAAAAAGGAACACTATATGCTCACTCTCCGCTTTCAAACCCTCCTCGCTGTCTTCGCTTCCATCGCACTGCTCGCCGCCTGCGCTTCTACACCGGAACCGGCGGCCACGATACAAACCGACGCCGACGGCGCCATAACCGACGAAGAGCCAGACACCACCGAGGAAGAGGCGGACACCGCCGAAGAGGACCATGCTCACGATCACTCCGAGACCGCTCTCCAATGCGGGTGTGACTCCGGCGAATGCAGCTGTCCCGAGGGCGAGTGCACCTGCAGCGAAGGCGTTTGCAATTGCCCCGAAGGTGACTGCAGCTGCGGCGACGACGCTCACGAGCATGATCACGATGAACAAGAGGAGGCATCAAAAGATGGCGAAAAGACCTGCGGATGTGGAGCTAGCGAGGAAGAAACTTCCTCCTGAGAACGTTTGTCTCTTAGAGCATCTCGAACCTCAAAGACGTCCACACAATAGCGACGGACTGATGATGAAATTTTTCAGCTTTGCGACCCTCCTGGTATTGGTTTTTTCCCTGGCCTTCGTCGGCTGCGCCACCCCGGACGACGAAGAGCGTCGCCGAGCTTCTCCACCTCCCGGATCCCACAGCCCCTTTGCCCATCCCGATGACAACGACGGCATGCGCGATCAGCCCGAGCCCCCACCGCCGGAGCCCATGGAAGATGAGCCCGACGAGCCCGAGCCGGAGCGTTGATTTTCGATCTCCTCCGTTGTGGATACGTTTAGTAGTCGCTGCACCGCTACTATTTCACACCAGGGGGAGATCATGTTCAATAAGCTCAAGGATTCGGTCGTCGTCGTAACCGGAGCGTCCAGCGGAATCGGCCGCGCCACCGCCATGGCACTGGCAAAAAAGGGGGCCCACGTCGTCGCCGCCGCCCGCCGCGAGGAGGCCCTCGACGAACTGGCCCGGGACTGCGAGGGCTTCAAAGGTGACGTGCTCGTGGTGCCCACCGACGTCACCGACGAAGATGCCGTGGAACACCTCGGAGAACAGGCCATCAAGCAGTTCGGAACGATCGACGCCTGGGTCAACAATGCCGCCGTCACCCTCTTTGCCCAATTCGAAGAAGCCCCTCGCGACGCCTACCGCCGGGTCTTAGAGACCAACCTCTTTGGCTATATCTACGGGGCCCGAACCGCGATTCGAGTCTTTCGAGAGCAAGGATACGGAAACCTCATCAACGTCTCTTCTATGGTTACCCGCGGGGGGTCCCCATATATCAGCGCCTACGTCACCTCCAAATACGGGGTCAACGGCCTGACCAAGTGTCTGCGACAGGAATTGCAAGACACCGATATCGACATCTGCCTGGTGATGCCCGCCTCCATCGACACCCCTCTCTTTCAGCAGGCCGCCAATTACACCGGACGAGCCGTCAAGCCCATGGATCCTGTCTACGACGCTCGAAAGGTCAGCGACTGCATCGTCGATCTCATCAAAAGTCCCGAAGACGAGACCTACGTCGGAAACGCCGGCCGCGCCATGGGAGCCCTTCATAAAGTCGCACCGAAAGCCTACGAAAAGACCATGGCTCGCCAGGTTCCGAAGAAACACTTTCGGGAACTCCCCGCTGCTCCCAACAACGGCAATCTCTTTCAGCCCCAGAATCACTGGGCCCGCATTGACGGCGGATGGAACGGAAAGCGAGGCATCACCAAAAACGGTGCCGCCAAAGTGGCCACCGCCGGGCTCATGCTCGCCATCCCCGCCGCCGCCTGGGTCTGGTGGAATAACGGTGGGCAGTCCAAAAGCTGGGTTCGCCGTCTGATGCCGGTATAAGGGAGCGCGGACATTTCTGTCCGTTCATGGGAGACATCGGACGAAGGACACTCCTGAACGCTATCCGCCGCAACCGCTATACAGAGTTTGGCGCCGATGACATCTCTGTCATCGCCGTAGAAAAAAGCGCTTTTTTGTTTGGCGAGGACATGGATGTCCTCGGCGCCAAAGTCAAC
>SKNI01000015.1 GCA_007120615.1 Myxococcales bacterium
GCACTCGCCATAGGCATTTCCCTCTCCCGAGGCAGCGAACGCCGGGACCACACCGACGACCTGATTTCCATAAGCATCGATAAGCTCGATCGTGATCTGGGCTTCTCCGTCGCCATAGACCACGCCGTCGGTTCCAACGATCGTCGACGCGTCGGCGTCGGCGAGGGAGGCTACGATGTCGAAGAAGGAAGTCATGGTCGTTATGCCATCGAGATCGGGATGGTCGCCGGTGGCCGCGAGGACCAGTCCGGTGTCCGCCGATTCGATCGTCAGGTCAAACTCAGCTACGCCCGAGGAGTCGGTCATCGCACTTGCCGTTATCTCTCCTGAGGCAAATTCATTACGATTCAGGGTGACCGTGATCTCCACGCCTTCCAACTCGACCCGTCGGTTGCCGTCGTCGACGAGTTCGAAAGCAACGATGAAAGGGCTGCCGGCTGTGACCGGAGTGGGAGGAGCGGTGACGACGGCAATATCGGTGGGAGCAGCATCGCTGTCACCGTCGGGATCGCTGTCACCGTCGGGATCGGAGTCACCGTCGGGATCGGAGTCACCGTCGGGATCGGAGATACCGGTATTATCGACGGGCTCGCGATCGTCCTCACCACAGCCCACGCTCAGAAGGGTACAGATGCCAAGAATGAAGGCGTATACACAAAATTTGGCCACGTTACTCTGGTTCACTATAGAATCCTGGAGACGTTGATTGTGGACAAGGGCAGAAATACCAATTCCCCTTTATTTTCCGGTCGGCTGAGAAATAACGGGGATTAAAAGAGCTCCGTCGCCGCTCGAAGGACATCGATATAGCTGACGATGCCGATGAGGTTTCCTTCCACTTCGTCGCATACGGGGATGGCGCCGATCTTGTGGTCGATCATGATCTCGGCGACCTCGGAGACGTCCGCCTCAGAGCCCACGGTGACCACGTCGGAGTACATCAATTTTGCGATTCCCGTCTTGCAGCGCTTGGCTACTTCTTCGGGGTTATTAAATCGCACCATCATCGGCAGGGAGAAGTCCCGCAGGTCGCGGTCACTGATCATGCCGACCAAGACGCCGTTATCGACGACCGGGATGTGACGGATGTCCATATCGTTGAGCATGTCGATGGCATCCTGTACGGTCTCGGTGACTTCCAGGGTTATGGGATTGGGGGTCATAATATCTTGAACGATCATGTTGTCTCCTGAATTATAGAGTAACTTCGCTACCCCTTATTAGCGCAGACGGGGATTCGCTGGCAACAGCAGTGGTGAGTGGTAACAACCAGCTTGGATTATTCATGACTAGTCTGCTGCGGCTCATCAGCCCCAAAATCCCTTCATTTCACTCCTCGACGATGCGCTGCATCGCCTGCGGGGCTCAATTTTGGGCTTTCGACGCTGATTTTGCCTCGCGACGACGACTTATGAATAATCCAAGCTAGATCGCGACGTGCAAGGAGTAAGCAGATGGCTGAATTGCCCCCGATCATTACAACCGAAGAGATCGCCGACCGTTATGAGGCGGTATTGCTGGACTCCTCGGGGGTTCTGGCTGGTGGCTACGAAAGAGTAACACTCGGTCCGCAGTGATCAGGCGATCTCTCGCCGGTCAAATACGGTGGGAGTGGTTTGAAAAGTCTCGTCGTCAACGGTGACGTATAAGACTCCGTCGCTTCGCAGGATGTCCCAGCGATTGGTTCGGTTCAGACGGCCGGCCAGGTCGGCGATAAAATCGGCATCCAGGGCCACCACCACGATCTCTTCGGCGCGGTGAACGGTGCTCTCTTCTCCCAGTTGGGCCAGAAGTGGCTCGGGGTTTTTGTGGGTATATACGCAGACCTTTTCAGAGCGTTTGGTGACTTTATGGAGGCGGTCTGCGGAGGGCTGGCCGATTTCGATCCACAGATCGATATTGCTTCGCTCGTCGAGGGCCGAGAGAGGAGGATCTTCGGGCACCGAGATCCCCCGGCCGAAGTCGAGCCCCTGGCGATGCTCCAGAGCGCGGGCCAGCACCCGGGTGACCAGGTAGGTGTCGGTCTCGGAGGGGTGTTGGGCGACTCGCAACTCCAAGGTCTCATAGACCTCGCGGTCGATGTCGGAGAGGCTGATCTCGAAGCGAAATATGGTGGCAGTTAGCGCCATGGGGACTCGGGGGTGGAATCGTCTAGGTTTGATAAAGAGTGCGCCAGGCGAGGGTATAGAAAAGTTGCCGGAGCAGCAAAGTGGTAATGAGCGAGTCGACCGGTTATTCTATGAGAATCAATGAACAGCTCTCTTATGGGAACCCGGTCTATGACGATTCAACGAGCCATCGCAATCCTCGCTACTCTTTCTCTCTTTGCCGGTTGCACAAAGGAACTGGCCAGCGAGAGTGATCATGATATTGGGTTCGCTGATGCCGGCTTTTCCCATCTAGACTCCGGGGACACCAATTCTTCCGACACCACCTCTGGAGACACCGGGTCTGCCGACGCCAGCTCTGCCGACACCGGGTCTGCCGATTCCGGTTCCAGTGATACCTCTCTCGACCAGCAAGATACTGACCTGCCCGATGTCGATGGCGGTGAGATGGACGTCGAGGAAGACGAACCCGCACCTCCACCGCCAACCTTTGAGGCTCATTTCAACGAGCCCGTGGACGGGGGAAATGACAACGCCTTAGAAGACGTGATTATCGACCTTCTGGCAAAGGCGGAGCCCGGCTCGCTTGTGCGAGGCGCGTTTTACACCTGGAGCCGCACCCGAGTGGCCCACGCCTTTGTGAATGCCTATGAGGCCGGGGTGGACGTGGAGTTGGTGGTGGGAAATACCAACCAGAGTAGCGATGGCAGCGAATATGCGGCCATCGGAATCCTTCGCGATGGTCTCGGCGATCGCCTCACCATCTGCCGGGAGGGAGAGTCCTCCGGCGGATGCATCGGTGACGGAATTCAGCACAATAAATTCGCTCTCTTCTCGGCGCTGGACGACGGCTCCGAAGATGTCATTTTGCAATCATCGGCCAACTTCACAAATCCCCAGCGCCGGGCCTTTAATAATACGCTGGTCATTCGCGGAGATCATACCCTTTATCAGGCGCACCTGGATTACTGGCACGACCTTCGAGACCAGCAGCAAGACCTCAATTATTATCGGTCTACCGTCGGTGATCACCGAACGAAGGTTTACCTCTTCCCCCGGGCCAGCGGCGATACGATCGTCAACGTGTTGAATAACGTGACCTGCGACGGGGACTCTCATATTCATGTGGGAATGGCCCGGTTTACCAACCCCAGAAGCGCCATCGCCGACGCCTTGGTGGCCCGATTGTCGGAGGGCTGCAACGTCAGCGTTCTGGTGCGGGAATCCACCACGAGCACGGGGATCATCAATACCCTGACCACAGGGGGGCTGGATCTGGCGATCTTTGAGGCCGGTGCCGATCACGGAGTTCACTCCAAATATCTCTTGATCGATGCTCCTTACGGCTCCAATGAAACTCGCCAGAAATTGGTATGGACGGGCTCCCATAATTACACCGGTCCGGCTCTTCGCAATCACGACGAGTCTCTCTTGAAGATCAGAGACGACGGGGTCTATGAGGCATTTCTGGACAATTGGGAGATGATGCGCGGCCGGTTATGAGACGAGGCGTAGATAGAAAAGCCCGCCCGGTGATTTTGACACCGGGCGGGCTTTTTGAGCGCTTGAGATGAAGCAAATGAATCGATCTCAGGAGCAGGTTCCATCGTCATCGTTGCCGCTGATCGTGATGCTACCACCGATTTCTGTGAATTGATCTCGGAAGGCTTCTGCAGCACCAGGGGCACGGGTCATTCCCGTGGAGTGGTAATGACCGGATCGAGCAGCTATTCTATGAACGTCAAGGAAGAAAGAATTGACTGCTACGAGAGTTTTATGAGTCCGCATAAAGGGTTAATCAATGTCTAAACCCGCAATTATCTCCCGTGAACACAACCTCTGGGTGATCGACAAACCTTCGGGCTGGGTGGTGCATCCCACCAACGATCCGAAGATGCTCGACCTGGTGACGTGGGCAGAAGAGGTATTCCCCGAGGCCCGAGGAATCGCGCCGATCAACCGAATTGACCGTCAGACGAGCGGGGTCGTGTTGATGTCTCCCGACTCCGATCTGCGAGGTGATCTGGGCCGACATTTTGCCGACGCTCAGGTGAAAAAAGAATATCGAGCGCTTGTTTATGGTCAGACCGATACGAGCGCTTCAAGGGAGCGCAAAACTATTGATACGCCGCTGGAAGACAGGCGCCGGGGAAAGCCGCTTTCGGCGACGACCCATTATGAAACGCTGGAAGTCTTCGTCTCCTGCTCGTACCTCAAGGTGTTGCCCGAGACGGGTCGAAAACATCAGATCCGGCGCCATCTTCAAGGGGTTAATCACGCCGTGGTGGGCGAAAAACGGTATAAGCCCAAAAAATTCTTGAGGGTCCCCGGCTTTCCCGGTCGTCTCTGGCTTCACGCCAGGTGGCTTCGACTACCTGACGGTCGAGAATTTAGCGCCGAGCTGCCCCGAGAGTTGCGCGACCATCTTCACCTGATGCGAACGATGAAGTCGCAGTAAAAAAAACGCCCCGAGCTCTCAATGAGAACTCGGGGCGTCTGACATCTTCGTCAATCAGGAGCGATCAGGGCGAGTAGGGATTGCCGTGCTCGAACCTGGGGGTGATATAGGCGATGGCCTTGATGAGCTCCAGGTAATTTCGGAGCTCATTTTTGGCCGCCGTGCTCGGTTCACCGTCGACGCAATCGTCGGCGGTGGTCTCGGTGCGACCCTCGTCGTCGCACATATCGGTTCTGGCCAGGAGGTAATTGGCCCGCTCGATCATGGACTGACCGGCGCTGGTGAGTCCGCCGCGGTTGGTGGTCTCGTAGACGTAGCCCGTCCAGGGGTCACGGAAAGAGACCAGGAACTCATCGTCGATCTCGGGGGCGTTGCTCAGGCCGCGAATCCAGATTCGGGAGTTCTCCGAGAAGCTCTGGTCATAGCCAGCGGGGAAGCGGGCCTGTCCGAGCACCTGCCAGTAGAGCTGGATGGTGAAGGTAGCAAAGGGGTCGACCAGGTCAGCCTGAGGCTCATCGAGGGGACCGGTATAGTCCGGGAATTGGAGCTGCCCGGACTCAAGGTAGGGGCCGACCGAAGCGTATTGCTGACCCATCAGCGCTTCATTGAGCTTGAGGACCTGGTCGCCGAAGGTGTTGGCATAGCCCACCTCCCACTCCCGGATATCCTCCGGGGTGCTCCGAGCGACGAAGTTGGTCTGGGTATCGCTGAGGGCCTCGATGGCCATGATCTTGTCGAGGTAAAAGCCGACATGACGCAGGCACTCCCACCACATATAACCGCACTCCCGATTGCCGTCGTGCCAGCTGGTCGAATAATAGCGACCCTGAGTGATATCGAGTTGAGTACCGGCGAGGCCTCCGCCTCCGGTGGTAAAGAGTTCGGTGCCGTCGATCTGGGATTCTCGCTGATAGGAACCGACGTTGGGCATCATGATCGTCTGGACCAGGTGATTGAAGGCGTTTTTGACCGCCCAGGTCTTACCGCCCCAGCCCGTGACCGGATTGGTGAAGAACTCTTCCACTTGCTCCGCGGTATAAAATTGGGGCAAAAGCTCGGCATAAAGACCGTAGAGGTCATGCCAGCGCTTCAAACGGTTGTAGATTCGACCGTAGTTGGCGTTGATATAGCTGTTTGGACTAACGCCGATGCGGCCTCGAGGAAAGGAGCGGGTGATATACCAGGTGTTTAAATCGTCGAGCATATTTTTCATACGCTCGTAGGAGTCGGCGCCCACGTCACGGGTCAGACAACTATCACCCAGGTTTAAGTTGGCATGGGAGCAGTAAATATAGGGAACCCGGCTGTATTGCACACCGTCGACGGTGGCTGTGGACCAGTCTCGGTTGCCCTGGAAATCGACGTTTAAGTCGTCGACGTCGACGAGCATTCGGTTGTCGTCGCTGTAGAGAAGTTCACCCATCTCGTTATAGAGGGTGGTGTAGTGAACCGCCTGAGGTCCGTCGATAAAGAAGTTGAGAACTTCACCGCGACGCTCGTACCAATCTCGAAGAATGATGGGGTCAAGGCTTCCGGTATCTTTGAAGACTTCGACCTTGCCGGCGTATCCGTAGAGGATAGCAGCGCGGTCGTATTTACCGATGCCGTGTCCGTCGACGGTATAACGACCGGCGTAGTCCATCACCGAGCTATAGGCGTGGTGATAGATCTTTTCGTCGATCTCTTCCTGAGTGATCGGCTGCTGGAGACGGGGAAGAACATCGCCGTCGTGGCGGTCGCGAATCTCCCAATATTCGTCGAAGTAGTTTACGACGTCTTCCGACCCGGAGAAGTTATGCATCAAGCCGATGGCGTGTCCCACCTCATGAGCCATTACGGCGGTGTAGATGGCCTCACGGACGGTGTTATAGACGTCTTCGTGGTCTTCGCCGGCCAACTCGCGGGCGATTCCCAGAAGGGCGTCATCGGCCATCTCGGGGAGATACATATTTCGCTGTTCGGCGAATTCTTCCCGAAGTCGAGCCATCTCCATCGCATGTTTCCCAAATCCACCGCGCAAGATGCTGGCAGCCTGAAGGTTGTCGTCGCTCACCGGGGTACCGGGTTGATGCCCGGTGGCCATCAGAACCTGATCGTTGATCAAGAGGTCTTCGATATAGGTATCTTTTAAAGTTCGAAGTTTGCCGCTCGTAGAGGTTCGCTCACCGCTGAGGTGGCTATTTCGATGGATTTGCTCGAGGTGACGCTCCATGAAAGCGTCGAAGCCCTCTTCCATCTGCATCTCTACATCGGCGTCGGTGACCTGGATCAAATCGCCGTCGAAGCGGTTGGCGAAATTTTGCACGAAGTGCTCGTTTTCTGCCAGATCGTGGGTGCGAGGAGCGCTGCGGCCGGCATCGGTGACCTGGTTTGCCCACTCGCTCAGGTCGACACCGTCGATGAAGGTAGAGGGGTCCCGAGTGCCGTTGAGGAGTTCGATCATCTCTACGGTTTGATAGGCAGCGATATCGTTCCAGTGATAGACATAGCCCATGCCGCTGATGATCTCACCGGTCTCGGGGTCGTTATTTGAGGGTCCCAGACCGAGGAGGCCATAGTCCATGAATTTGGGGATATAGGCCATAAAGGAGTAGCGAATATCACCGAGTCGCGGTGAGTTTCCGACTCCGCCGCAGACCTCGGGGTCGCCTTCTTCAACGGGGTTGTTGGGACAGAGAATAAAGGTTCGCTCATCGGCCTCTCGCTCGTAGCCGAGGGCATCGACGGCATCGTTGAAGACCTCGTTCCACTGATCGGCCACTTCGTGAGCGACCCCTTTGAGATCGTCGGGATAGTCGCGATTGACGTGATAGACGATCGGCCGAAGCTCTCGCTCATTGTGAGGCAGAAGCTCACCGTCGTCATCGTACCACTGCTTCCAGAGGTTATAGCGGTTGAGGTAGCGGCGCTTATTCTGCTCGCGGATGCCCTCGCGGTCGCTGTACTCCATGCGGTCTGTGGTGAAGAAGCCGAAGACATCAGTGGCCTTGCCCTTATAGGGCATGGGCACGTATTGGCGGTCGGGGTCGACGCGCATAAAGCTATTTCGAATGGTATATTCGCCGGCGCCACACTCGGTGAATTCATAGCCCATCAACCAGCAGAGGGGGATCTCGCCGAAGCC
>SKNI01000121.1 GCA_007120615.1 Myxococcales bacterium
AATTGATTCAGAAGCGGGAAGTCCTCCCGTGCTGAAAAACCGCACCAGGCGAGGTTGAAGAGCACCTGAAGGTCGAGAAAGTCCTGCCGGGTGAAGGTGTCGGCGCAGGCTGCGATACCCTTCTGGTTGCGCAGTTGATGAAGTTCAGCGAATCGGGGAAGCGGGGCGACGCCGCGGTCATAGCTGATGCTAAAGAAATGACGAACGATCTCTCGGCGCTGGGCGTGATCGAGGGCGTCCGGGTCGGTCGTAGACCAGCGCCACCAGCGGTCTCGCAATCCTTCATCGACGATTTCAACCAGCTGCCGAAGCAGGCTCCCTGAAAAGTTGAAAGTAGCTCGGATCTCGGGTCGCTTCTCCAGAAGTCGACCCATATCGTAATAGGATTTCACCGAATGCAGCCGGACCCAGGGGAGGACAAATTCTCGGCTGCCCGGAACCCGATAATAGGGCTGGTGAAAGTGCCAGATAAAGAGCACGTCCAGAGGGGGCGAATTCATGGTGCGTCCCGCGGTTGTTGAGTGGTTCTCAATTGAATTCGTATCCCTTCGGGATGACGACGATGCCGTTGTCGGAGATGGTGAATCGCTCGGCGTCGTCTTCTTCATCGAAGCCGATGACCGTATCCGGGGGGATGATCACGTCTTTTTCGATAATCGCCCGCCGAATTAAGGCCCGGCGACCGATGTCGACTCCTTCAAAGAGCACCGAGTCCTCGATACTGGAGAAGGAATTGACTCGAACCCTGGGAAAGAGAATGCAGCTTCGAATGGTACCACCGGAGACAATACATCCCTCGGCGACGATGGAGTCGATGGCGGTTCCGACCCGGTTTTTGGTGGGGTCATCGTGGACGAATTTAGCCGGCGGGAAATGGGGATAATGGCTGCGGATTGGCCAGCGATGGTTATAGAGATCGAATTCCGGCTCGGCGCTGACCAGATCCATGGACGCTTCCCAGTAGGCATCGATGGTTCCCACATCTCGCCAGTAATTGAGGCTCCTCATTTGTTGGCCGGGGATGACATTTTCCGAAAAATCGTAGACCCGGCAATCGTAGGCGTCGTTCTCCACCATGGGGGCGATGATATTCTTACCGAAATCGTGGGAACTTCCTTCGTCATCGGCATCTCGGATGACTTCGTCGATCAGGGCATCGGTGCGAAAGATATAATTGCCCATGCTCGCCAGGCAATAGTCGGGATTGCCGGGCATAGGCTGGGGATTCTCCGGCTTTTCTTGAAAGCTCACGATGCGGTGATCTTCGTCGATCTCGAGAATTCCGAATTGGAATCCCTCTTCGATGGGCACCGGGATCGCAGCGACGCTCAGGTGGGCGTTGGTCTCGCGATGAAAGCGGGCCATCTGGCGGATGTCCATCATATAGATATGGTCGGCGCCGAAGACGCAGATATCTTCCGGGTCCTCATCGGCGATCAGATTGAGGTTCTGGTAGATGGCGTCGGCGCTGCCGGCAAACCAGTGTGGTCCACGGCGCTGCTGGGCGGGAACGGGATCGACATATTGGCCCAGAAATTGGGCCAGTTGCCAGCCGCGACTGAGATGGTTGTTGAGAGAGTCGCTTTTGTACTGGGTCAACACCTTGATCTTAAAAAACCCGCTGTTGACGAAATTGGAGAGGACGAAGTCGATAATGCGGTAGCGACCACCAAAGGGAACGGCTGGTTTGGCGCGATCCGAAGTAAGGGGGCGAAGGCGGGTGCCTTTGCCTCCAGCAAGTACCATGACGAGAATGTCATTCACGTTTTCTTCCCCGTAGAAGAAGTAAAAATTAATTGGCTGGCGCCGGTAAAGCAGGGAAGCTCAACGCCAGAATCAAGGAATCAAGCCAAGAAGCGCGGCACCGCCCAGGCCCACGACAACTACGATAAAGGCGACGACCGCGGTGATGATAAATGCATTGGAGCCAGCTCCCACGGATGCGGAAGAGATAGGGGTATCGGCTCTCTCCTTTCGAGGGGCGATGGCAGGCTCATTTGGAGCAGCCTGTATGTGCGCTGTCTGGCTCGGAGCCGGAGCCGGAGACGGCCCAGCTGGCTGCTTTCGGTCTGGAGGATTTTGTTCTTCCGGTCTTGCAGCCGCGGCGGCGGCCTTTGCGGCTCTGGATGCTTCTCCCGCTCTTGCGGCTTCCGCCAGGGCCGATGCTTTGACGCCGCCGGGTAAAGTCGGGGGTCCGCCGCGGCCGGCGGAGGTACCATTATTTTGGCCAGGAGGGGGACCGGTGACCGCTTTATAAGAAGAGGTCTGATGAGCGATGTCTGCGAGACCCGCTTCTTGCCAGGAGTCCGGTTGACCGGCGCCGCCGGCTTTGTTCAGCGGAACAGGGGCAGCGCCATCAGCGGGATCGCCGCCGAAACCCATATCTGCCCACATTCTGGGGTCTTCGAAATTTCCGTCGCCTCCGGCGGCCACTTCTCCCTGATCGGGTAAGGAGTCGTAATGCTGGGCCAGATAGAGGTCGAGATCCTTGATCTGTTCCAGTGATTTGAGCTGGTTGAGCTGTTCCTGGATAGCGGCGTCGACGGCCAGATCTTTGGCGGTTCGCGCCCGCTGGGGTCGCTGATCGACCACTTCCAAGACTAATTCCGAGAGGTGGTAATTGGTGACTACTTCACCAAATTCGAAGAGGAAGTTTGCCAGATCAATGGCCAATTCTTTGGCGCTCTGGATTCGTTTGCTGGGATCTCGGGTCAGAGTGCGATTGAGGACCGCTTCGAGTTGCGGCGGCATATCGCTTCGGATGCCGGCGAGAGAAGGGATCTTGGCCTTTTTGACCTGCTGAAGGGTCTCGAAGTCCGATTCACCAAGGAAGAGTCGCCGCCCGGCGAGCATTTCCCACAGAAGGATGCCGACGGCGAAGATGTCGGTGCGAACGTCGACGTCTTTTCCGTGGGCTGCTTCCGGAGAGAGGTAACCGAACTTTCCTTTCACCACCCCCGGATCGGTGACCTCGGCCTGGCTCTTGGCTTTGGCGAGGCCGAAGTCGGTGATTTTGATCTCACCGGCCTTGGAGATGAGGACGTTGGGAGGGCTGATGTCGCGGTGAACAATATCGAGGGGGTTGCCGTCCTGGTCGCGTTTTTCGTGGGCGTGGGTAAGTCCCTTGCAGACCTCAATGGCGATGAAAACGGCCTGCTCGATGCGCATCTGCCGTTTTCTGCGATTCATATACTCGATCATCTTCTTGAGGTTCGTGCCGTCGACGAACTCCATGACGATGAAATAGGTGCCGTCGGCGATCCCCAGATCGAAGACGTGGACGCAATTGGTGTGATTGAGGTGCAGGCTGACCTTGGCCTCATCGAGAAACATGCGCACGAAGCGCTCGTTCTGGGTCAGGGAGGGCAGGATGCGCTTGATGGCAACCAGCTTTTGAAACCCCTGCATGCTGGTGGAGTTGGCCTTAAATACCTCGGCCATTCCACCGGCGTCGATGCGCTCGATCACTTTGTATCGTTGTTCAGCCATGAGGGGTCAGGCATCCGTTGGAGTAGAGTTCCCTGCGAGTATAAGGCAAGGTGAGGCAATGGCCAACTAAAGCGTGCAAGAAGATCAAGACGAGGTGTTGCGAAGGGTTGGATGAATAGGGCGGGCCCGAAGCCCGCGGACTCGAAATAAGTCGACCTGCTCGATTTTGCCCTTAAGAGCGGTGGGAGGCAACTTTTCTGCCAGAATTAACATCGCCACATCCCGGAAGGTGTCTCCACCGACGATGATATCGCCGGGCCCCGCCACCGAACAGACGCGGCTGGCGGTGTTCACGGAGTCTCCCATGACGGTATAATTCATGCTTTTTGTCGATCCCATATAACCGGCGACCACTTCTCCAGTGTTGAGCCCGATGCCGATCTGAAGGGTCTGTTCGTCGCAGGCTTCCCGGTTGGCGTTAAATTCAAGGATGGCCGCCTGCATCTCGATAGCGCAGCGCACCGCCTGCTCCGCGTCGTCTTCCCTGCCGATGGGAGCTCCCCAGAGGGCCATAATTTCATCGCCAATAAATTTATCGAGGGTGCCTTCGTGTTTGAAGATCACGTCTACCATCAGCTCGAAATATTCATTGAGCAATTGGACGACTTCCTGAGGAGTGTGGCGTTCGCTGAACGAAGTAAAGTTGCGGATATCGGCGAACATGACGGTGACTTCCCGCAATTCGCCGCCCTTCTTTAATTCCAGACGTCCGTTGACCACCTCTTCGACCAATTGTGGGGAGAGCAGGCGGTGGAGTTTTTCGCGGACCACGATCTCTTCTTCCATCTTCTTGAGGAGGCGATGGTGGTTGATGAGAACGGCGGCCTGTCGGGCGAAGCCGGTGAGGATCTGGAGATCTTTTTCGGTGAACGCGCCGCTCTCTACGGTGGAGTCGAGGTGAATCACCCCCAGGATGCGTTCGTCGACCAGAAGGGGGACGCTCATGGTGGAGCGGATATTTCCCAAAATGATCGAATGAGCCCCGGAGAATCGGCTGTCCATCATGGCATCGGAAGAGAGGACCGCCTGCTTCTCTTCGATGACCTCATTTAAGATCGTGCGCGAAATCCGCACGTCTCCCACGCCGATCGAGGCATCCCGGCCGCGCACGACCATGGGCACGAGTCGTTCAGTGTCTTCCAGGCGCATCAGGATGACGCCGTGATCGGCGGGAAAGATCTCGAAGGCCTTCTCTAAGATCTTTTCCAACAACACGTCGAGATCGGTCTCCACGCCGATGGACTGGCTCAATTCGTGGGCGATGCGCAATTTTTCGTAATCCCGGCGGAGGATTCCGGCGTCGCTTATCTTCTGCTCCGGCATGAACCGATCGGTGACCCGCTGGGCGATGCGATTCTGGATATGAGATTCGAGCTCGTCGGCGTGAATAGTGACTTTATTCTGGGACTGGCGGTCGCTGGTCTCTTCGCGAAAGAGCAGCTCTGTAGAGCCGATGCTAATGGTGTCACCGTTGGAGAGGATGCATTTCTCTTTGACCTTCTCTCCGTTTAAGAAGGTGCCGTTTCGACTTCCCCCGTCCTGGAGACAGAAATTTCCCTCGATATCTCTTTCGATCACGGCGTGGGCTTTGGAGACGACTCGATCGAGGATCTGGATATCCTGCTCCGGATGTCGCCCGATACGGGTGACATTGCCCAGATCTTGAGTGCGTCGAACCCCACGCGTGTCGCGATAAATGACCTTGGCCATGGTCGATCTCAATAAGGAAAAACCCGGGATCTAACCTCCAACGAGTGGGGGCAGCCCATAAGCTGGTTTTATCGAAGTTTGGCTTTCCTTTCAACGTTCCTTCGCGCTACAAAGACCAACGCCGTCGAAGAAGCACCGATGGAATGCAATTGAGGAGCAAGGGGGTTTTGGAAAAACGTGGCGATCGTCGAAACTGCTCGAAGGAAAAGCGTATGGATGTTCTCAATGCCCGGATCTTATTGGTCGATGACGAAGTGGCGCACCTGAAAACTCTGGAGCGCCTCTTTACCAAGGAGGGCTACGAGGTCGTCGCCGCCGATGGAGGCCAGCAGGCATTGGACCGGATGCGAGAGCGAAAGTTTCATCTGATCATCACCGATTTGATGATGCCGGACATCGATGGAATGGATCTGCTGAAATTGGCGCCCACGTTGCAGCCGGAAGCGGAGGTGATCTTGATGACCGCCTTCGGCACAGTGGAGCGGGCGGTAGAGGGAATGAAGGAGGGAGCCTACGATTTTGTCTCCAAGCCCATCAAACGGGCCACCATCCTAAAGGCGGCTCGCCAGGGATTGGAACGACAGGCCCTGGTGGTGGAGAATAAAGAGCTCAAAGCTCGACTCGCCGGCCTGGAAGAGGAACGCACGATTGTGGGACAGTCCCTGTTGATGCGGGAGTCCGTCGACCGGGTCCGACAGGTCGCTCCCAGCGATGCCACCGTATTGATCTCGGGGGAGAGTGGAACGGGAAAAGAGTTATTTGCCCAGATGATCTATCGGTTGAGCCGACGGGCGGAAAAGCCATTTATCGCGGTCAATTGTGCGGCTTTGCCGGAGTCGATTCTGGAGAGCGAACTCTTCGGCTATGAAAAAGGAGCGTTCACCGGTGCCAATCAGCGAAAAATTGGCCGTTTCGAAGCTGCCGATGAGGGCACGCTCTTTCTCGACGAGATCGGCGAGCTATCTCCTCAGGTACAGGTCAAATTATTGAGGGTGTTGCAGGAAGGAGCCTTCGAGCGGCTCGGGGCCAACGTTCCCACCGAGGTGGATGTGCGGATCGTGGCCGCGACCCATAAGAACCTCGAAAAGGAGATGAAGGACGGAAATTTTCGAGAAGATCTCTACTACCGACTCAATGTGATCGATATCAAGATCCCACCTCTTCGCCACCGACTGGAAGATGTGCCCCTTCTGGCGGAGCATTTTTTGCAGATCTATGTCGAGAAAAATGACCGTCAGATCCAGGGATTTAGCGAAGACGCTTTGGCGAGCCTGAGCAATTATCATTGGCCGGGAAATGTGCGGGAGTTGGAAAATATCGTGGAACGAGCGGTGGTGCTCGACAAAGACGGGCGCATCGACGGCGATGATTTGCCGGAGCATGTGAAAGCAGGCTCCAGCGAAGGTCGTCATATTACGATTCCTCTGGGGACGTCTCTGGAAGAGATCGAAAAGCGGGTACTCCACGAGACCTTGAAGATGACCCAGGGAGATAAGAAATTAGCGGCAAAGTTATTGGGGATCGCTACCCGCACGATCTATCGAAAGTTGTGAACTTCGGTGGACGAGAGTCAGTTGACAAAATGTCAGGGGGATTCGGTTCAAAATAGCCCCATTGACAAAATGTCAATTTGATCGTTTTGCGATCCCCTTCTGGTTCCCTCTCCGGGTAGATTCGGTGAGCAGAGAATAAAATATTTTTAAATGCCGATGGGGCCGTAAGGGGTTGATATACATGGTTTAGTTTGGGGTTTGGTGGGGTGGTGTGAGGGGGGCTATCTGGAGATCTTCGCCAAACCAGGGGAATGAAAGGAAGGTGGCAGGCTATTTGCATAACCTTAAGCAGGTGAGCGCGGAACGACAAAGCGTTCGAGATTAGAGCAATTTTTGAGGGGCAACCCTCCGGGAAGATTCAAGCGGTACCACCAGAATGGATAGACGCTATGGAATCGTTTTTACGAAAATATGCATGGGCCATTAACTTCGGCCTGATCGGAACCGGGGCGCTGTTGACCGCGCTTCTGATGAACGGCTTTGTGGCGACGCAACTGGCGCAATTTACGGTGCCCGAGATGCCTCGATATCACGATGGTGACCGGGCCGGTGACGGGTCCGATTCCAGCGCCATTGACCGAGGTAGTTGGGTCGATGCGCTGCGAGGGCGTTGTCTTTTTGGCTGTCCCGAAGAAGTAGATCCCGACATTTGTCCCGATGGATGTCCGGACGGAGAATATTGCGAAGCCGGGGAATGTGTTCCGGATATGCAGGAAGATGAAGACTTCGCCGACTCCGATGTCCCGATGGCGACGGAGCTAGACATGAAGCTGACCGGCGCGATGGTGGCCACAAACCCGCGATGGTCAATGGCAATGATTTTGGACAACCGGGAAAATAAAACTCACGTTCTCGGGGTGGGCGACTTTTTGTCCGAGGAACCCTTGATCGAAATTCTGGAAATTCGACGGGATCGAGTCTTCATCGACAATGGT
>SKNI01000567.1 GCA_007120615.1 Myxococcales bacterium
CTCACCTGGTTTGGCGAATTCGCCCTTTCCTACTCGACCGGCGTTAAAATATCCGCCTTTCCATGGTCCCTTATCTGCTGCGTCTTCGTCAGAACTCACGTCGAACCCCTCTACTCGGGTCAATGATCTCGGCTCATGATGCTCGGAATCGCTCCTTCCCACCGATCTTTCAACACTTCTATCTGACTATTCAGCGCTGCAGCGCCGTTGACCTTCATCTCCAATTTGTCCCCGCCCACAGCTCCCAGAACCTGGGTCATAACCCCGGCGTCCTCAAAAATGGCGAGCAATTCTTCTACTTGCTCTTCTTTTGCGGAGATGACCACTCGAGAAGCGCTCTCGGAGAATAAAAAGTGGTCTCCTCGAAGCTCGGTAGTTGCCGACAATGTAGCACCCTGACCTCCAGCAATAGCACTCTCGGCGATCGCTACGGCCAGTCCTCCGTCGGAGCAATCGTGAGCCGACTGCACCAGGCCCTTTCGAATGGCAGCGAGCAGCGCCTGTTGCATCTTTGATTCCACTTCCAGGTCTACCTTCGGCGGAGCCCCGTCTCGCTTACCGAACACCTCGGCCCGCAACGAAGATCCGCCAAGCTCCGGCTTCGTCTCTCCCACCAGAATCACCTGATCACCGGCCTCTACAAAACCGCTTCTCGTCATCTCTTTTTGATGCTCAATCAGTCCCACCATTCCGATGACCGGCGTCGGATAAATCGCCCCTTCCGTATGTTCGTTGTAGAGGCTGACATTTCCGCCGATGACCGGCGTGGAGAGCACCTCACAGGCTTCGGCCATTCCCGTAGCCGACCGGTGCAATTGCCAGTAAACCTCGGGCTTCTCGGGATTTCCGTAGTTGAGGTTATCGGTCACCGCCAGGGGCTCGGCACCGGTGCAGACCAGATTCCGAGCGGCCTCGGCCACCGCCGCTTTTCCACCCTCGTAGGGGTCCAGATAAACGTGGCGACTATTTCCGTCCACCGTCATGGCCAGCGCCTTATCGCTGTCGGTGACGGCGATGACCGCCGCGTCCCCTCCGGGCGCCTGAATCGTATTGGTGCGGACCATATAATCGAATTGCTCAAAGACCCAGCGCTTGCTGGCGATGGTGGGGGCACTGAGCAAGGTCTCCAACGCGCCGGTCAGCGCCTCTTCGCCCTTCAACTCCGGATCGCTCAGAGCATCGGCGGCTTGAACCTCTCGAAAATAAGCGGGCTCCTCGATGGCTCGCTCATAGATCGGACATTCATCGACGATGGCTCGAACCGGAAGGTCTCCCACCTCTTCTCCGTGATGCATCAGCCGAAGGCGCCCGTCGTCGGTCACCGACCCCACGTCGACGCAGGGAAGATCCCACTTCTCGAAGATCGCCTGAGCCTGTTCGGCGTGCTCCGGCTTGACCACAAAGAGCATCCGCTCCTGGGACTCCGAGAGCATCATCTCATAAGGGGTCATCCCCGCTGCCCGTTGCGGCACGCGGTCGAGGTGCAGCTCCATTCCGTTTCCGGCCTTACTGGCCATCTCAGCGCTGGAGCAGGTCAGCCCGGCGGCACCCATATCCTGGATTCCCACGACGATGCCCGACTCGATGAGTTCCAGGCAGGCCTCCATGACAAGTTTTTCCTTAAAAGGATCACCCACCTGAACCGCCGGCCGCTTGGCCTCGGACTCCTCCGTGAGCTCCTCCGATGCAAACGTAGCGCCGTGGATTCCGTCGCGTCCCGTCGCCGGCCCCACATAAAAGACCGGATTTCCGACACCGTCGGCCACCCCTTTCTGGATATCATCGTGGTCGATGAGTCCCACGCACATCACATTGACCAGGGGATTTCCGTTATAGGACTCGTCGAAGACAATTTCACCGCCCACCGTGGGCACGCCGATGCAATTTCCGTAGCCGGCGATGCCCTCGACGACTCGCTCGAAGAGATAGCGGTTGTGGCGATCCTCGGGTCGGTGAATCGGCCCGAACCGAAGGGAATTGAGCAGCCCGATGGGCCGGGCTCCCATGGAAAAGATATCCCGCAGGATTCCGCCCACCCCGGTGGCCGCGCCCTGAAAGGGCTCGATGGCCGAGGGGTGATTATGACTCTCGATCTTAAAGACCACCGCCTGACCATCACCGATATCGACGACGCCAGCACCCTCTCCGGGACCCACCAGCACCCGGGGTCCGTCGATGGGAAATTTCGCCAGAATGGGCCGGGAGTTCTTATAAGAGCAATGCTCCGACCACATCACGCTGAAGACACCGATCTCTACATAATTGGGACGTCGCCCCATAAAGTCGCAGATCAAATCGTATTCGCCGTCGCTTACGCCCATCTCGGCGTAGACCTTATGCTCGGCGATCTCATCGGGCGTCGGCTCTCGAAATTTCTCGTCCACAGCGCTCATGCAAACTCCTTTTGCACATCCAACGCATACCTCGCCACCGACTCGAATAAGCGAACACCGTCCGATGAACCCAGGGCATCGCGCACCGCTCGCTCCGGATGAGGCATCATCCCCAGAACGTTGCCCGCTTTATTTCGAATCCCCGCGATATCGGCCACCGAACCGTTGGGATTGTCCACATATCGAAAGACCACCTGGCCGTTGTCCTCCAGGCGTCTCAGCTCGGCTTCGTCGCAATAATAATTGCCCTCCTGGTGGGCCACCGGAATGTCGATGATCTCCCCCTTCTCGTATCCCGTGGTAAACCGCGTCGATCCGTCTTCCACCCGCAACTTGCAGGGCTTACACACGAATTTCAGTGATTGATTGACCCGCATCGCTCCCGGCAAAAGTCCCGCCTCCAGCAAGATCTGAAAGCCGTTGCAGATCCCCAGAATCGTCTTTCCCGCAGCCGCCGCTTCCTCCAGGGATTTTACGATGGGCGAAAACCGGGCGATCGCCCCGCTTCGCAGATAATCACCGTAGGAGAACCCTCCGGGGACCACGATAAAATCATAGGCCGAGAGGTCTTCGTCTTTATGCCACACCCGGTCGACGTCTCCTTCGATCACCTGCTCCACGGCCCGAACGCAGTCGGTGTCGCAATTGGAGCCGGGAAATACCAATACGGCGCTCTTCATAGGGCCACTCCCTTTTGAACGGCGGTCAGCTCAAATTGATAATCTTCGATCACGGGATTGGACAATAACTTCTCGCACATCTCCACGACCTTTCGGTGGGCCTCTTCTCGATCGCCGCTATCGATGGTGAGCTCCATATATTTCCCGATCCGCACATTGCTGGCCTCTTCAAAGCCCAGCGAATGAAGCGCGCCTTCTACGGCCTGCCCCTGAGGGTCGAGGACGTTCTCTTTGATCGTCACAGTTACGGTTGCCAGAAACATGGTGCGCTCCTTTAGCCAATGTCGGAAAAATTTGCGGGGGTCTTGTGACCGGTAATGCGTCGAAAAATCTTCAGATACCGCTCGGTGGTCGCGTTGACCACGTCGGGGGGCAGCACTTCGGGCATCTGCCCCGTGAGAGCCTCTTCGGCCAGCAAGAATTGCCGAACCGGCTCTTTGTCCATGGAATCGATCTCCACATCGAGCTCAAAATGCTCTTTCGCCCAGAACCGCGAAGAGTCCGGAGTGAAGCACTCATCAATGAGCACTAACTCTCCGTCGATCCTGCCGAATTCCAATTTGCAATCCGCCAGAATCACACCCTTTTCTTCGCAGAATCCGCGGGCGTACTCGTATAAAAGGATACTGGCCTCTCGCAATTCCTCGGCCGTCGATCGACCTACCCGATTTACGGTCTCATCAAAGGAGATATCCTCGTCGTGGCCGACGTCATTTTTGGAGGCCGGCGTAAAAAGCGGCTCCGAGAGTTTTTGATTTTTTCGCATCCCGTCGGTCAACATGATGCCGCAGACCGCGCCGTTTTTCTTATATTGGCGCCAGCCTCCGCCGGTGAGATGGCCTCGGACCACGCATTCGATATCGATGCGCTCCGCCTTTCTCCCCACGGTCACTCGATCTCGGTAGAGGTCGGACCTGGCAGCGTCCAGAACGCCCTTTTCTACCAACTTCTCGACGTCGGCGTGGATAAAGTGATTGTCCCGAAGATGTCCGGTTTTCCCGAACCAGAACTGGCTCAATCGATTGAGCACCGAACCCTTCTTAGGAATGGGGGGCTGAAAAATATGATCGTGGGCCGAGAGCCGGTCGGTGACCACGAAGAGATACTCCCCGCCGAGATCGTAGAGTTCGCGCACCTTGCCTTTATAGAGAAGTGGGGCGTTGATATCGCCTTCCGACGTCCACAGTGCCTGCGATTTAGTCACGGTACTACCTCTTGTTTTGTTCCCATCCGGAAACTACCTCATTTCCGGTCAGTTCCTAAGAAGACTACTCTAACCCCGACTACTCCAACCCCAGACGCGCAAAGATCGTGTCCACATATTTCGCATGCCATGAGGGATCAAAACAAGCCTCCAATTCGGCCTCCGAGAGTCGGCTTTTGACCTCTTCATCGGAGGCCAGAATATCTCGAAAAGAGCGCTGCTCTTCCCAGGCGGTCATCGCTCTTTTCTGCACAAAATCATAGGCCTCCTCCCTGCTCCAGCCCTTATCGATAAGCGTCGTCAAGACGCGTCCCGAGAACGGCAGCCCGAAGGTTCGGTCCATATTCTTTTTCATATTCTCCGGGAAGACCGTCAGGTTTTTGACGATCCTGGTGAATCGATTGAGCATATAATCCAGCAAGATCGTGGCGTCCGGCAAAACCACCCGCTCCACCGACGAATGGGAGATATCGCGCTCATGCCACAGCGGGACGTTTTCGTAGGCGGCGTTCATATAGCCGCGCATCACTCGCGAGAGCCCCGAGATATTCTCCGACCCGATGGGATTTCGCTTATGCGGCATGGCCGAGGAGCCCTTTTGACCTTTGGAGAAAGACTCTTCTACCTCGCGGACCTCGCTCTTCTGCAGGGCCCGGATCTCGGTGGCGAATTTCTCAAGCGATGTGGCGCATAGGGCCAGGGTTGCGACGTATTGAGCGTGGCGATCTCGTTGCAGGGTCTGCGTCGAGATTGGGGCAGCGGAGATCCCCAGCTTCTTGCAGACAATCTGCTCTACTTTCGGGTCGATATTGGCGTAGGTCCCCACGGCGCCGGACATCTTTCCGAACTCCACGCCTTGTGCGGCCTGCCGAAATCGCTCCAGATTTCGCTTCGACTCCTCAACCCAGAGGGCCAACTTCAGCCCGAAAGTCGTGGGCTCGGCGTGGACTCCGTGAGTGCGACCCATGCAGACGGTCTTCTTATATCGTAGGGCCTGCTCCTTGAGGACCTCGATGAAGGTCACCAGATCGCGCTCCAAGATCTCGTTGGCCTGCTTCAATAAATAGCCGTTGGCCGTGTCCACCACGTCTGTGGAAGTCAACCCGTAATGCACATGCTTTCGCTCCGGCCCCAGCGTCTCTGAGACCGCCCGGGTAAAGGCGATGACGTCATGGCGAGTCTCTTTTTCGATCTCCAGAATCCGGTCTACGTCAAAGGAGGCTTTCTCCCGGAGCGTCTGGACCTCATCGGCCGGCAGCACCCCGATTTCGGCCCAGGCCTCCGCCGAGCAAATCTCCACCTCCAACCAGGCTCGAAACTTATTCTCCAGCGTCCAGATCTCTTGCATCTCCGGTCTGCTATAGCGCTCGATCATCTCGGAACTCCAGGTTTTTCGACCAAATTATGACTCTACGACACGGTCCTTCCACACATCGACTTCTTCGATCCACGCCAGGGCCTCGTCGACGGAATCGGCCAACACATTCACATGCCCCATCTTGCGATTTCTTCGGGCATCGCCCTTTCCATAGAGGTGGGTTTTGACCTCTACGGACTCCGGCTTCTTCTGGCACTCTTTGAGCCAGCTGTCCACGTGCTGCCCGAGCAGATTTGCCATGACAACCGGCGTGTGTTGACGAGGATTCCCCAGCGGCAACCCACAAACGGCGCGAATATGCTGCTCAAATTGAGACGTCCAGCAGGCGTCCATCGCATAATGGCCCGAGTTATGGGGCCGAGGCGCGAGTTCGTTGACAAAAATCTCATCGTCAGCCTTCAAAAATAATTCCACCGCCAGGGTCCCCACCATCTCCAGATTCTCGGCGATGTCCACGGCCAACTTCGACGCCCGGTCCTGGATCTCTTGAGAGACCCGAGCCGGCGCGATCGAGAGATGAAGGATCTTATCGACGTGGATATTCTCGGCGACGGGAAACGTCTCCACTTCGCCGGTGGTGCTTCGAGAGACCACCACCGATAACTCCCGCTGAAAGTCGATGAATGTCTCGAGCACAAATTCTCCGAAACCGCCCAATTCTCGGAGCGCCTCGTCGCCTTCCTCGGGCCGCCGAATCGCGCGCTGTCCCTTGCCGTCGTAGCCCCCGGTGGCGGTCTTGAGCATCGAAGGGGTCCCGATCTTCTTGAGCGCTTTCCTCAGCGACTTCTCGCCAGCCGCAGTCGTCTCCCCGGCGACATTTGCATAGGGAACAACCGTGGCCCCGGCCGCTGTGACCGCCTCCTTTTCCACCCGCCGGTGTCTGGTCACCTCCAATAATTTACTTCCCTGAGGCAGCAGGCCTTCGGACTCCAACAACACCGTCACAGCGGGAGAGATATTCTCGAATTCGTAGGTAATGACATCCGACACAGCAGCTAGCTCCTGGGCCGCTTCCAGATCATCGTAGGGGGCTGTGATTTGCCGGTCGCAGACCTGCCCGCAGGAGCTATCTTCTCGATGGGCGATGCATACGAATCGATATCCCATCTGGCGTCCGGCGAGGGCCATCATTCGTCCGAGTTGCCCGCCCCCGAGGACGCCGATCGTCGCTCCTGGAAGGACCACCTGACTCACGATAAATCTCCGCTGCTCTCCATGACTCGTTCTCGCAATTGAGCCCGTCTTTTCTCCACCCTGCTTCTTATCTTCTCGTCATGACTGCCCAGGATCTGGGCCGCCAGCAGACCGGCGTTGGTGGCCCCGGCGTTTCCGATGGCCACCGTCGCCACCGGCACCCCACCGGGCATCTGCACGATCGACAAGAGCGAGTCCAGTCCGTTGAGTGTGGAGCTCTTTACGGGCACTCCTATCACGGGCAACACGGTCTTCGCCGCCACCATTCCCGGCAGATGCGCGGCCCCGCCGGCTCCGGCGATGATCACCTTCAATCCTCGCTCCACAGCGCTCGTGGCATAGTCGAACATCACATCCGGCGTGCGGTGGGCGCTGACCACCTTCTTCTCAAAGGGAATCTGCAATTCTTCGAGAATATCGCAGGCCCGACGCATGGTCTCCCAATCAGATTGGCTTCCCATGATCACGCCTACCAGAGGTCTCTTACTCATCGCGTCTCCTTGGATGGTTGTTGTGAAGAGGATCTCCCATAGAGGAGGTATAGAGGTCAAGAGCAAGGTCAAGAGCAAGGGAAATCGCCAAGGGGCCAAGGGGCCAAAGACGCCAGGGAAAGGCAAGGGGATTAGGGGAGCTGTCTTGTTGGTGCCGCGCCTTCCGGAATGGTGGAGCTTCTGGCCTGTTGTGAATGAGACGATCGAGGTACCGAAGCGCTCCGGGTTTAGACTGAAGAGTGTTCCAGGCCGCTAGAAGCCCGAAGATCAGCCGCCGATAAAGACCTGGCAGCAGGCCCATAAC
>SKNI01000232.1 GCA_007120615.1 Myxococcales bacterium
GGCCTCCATCTCCACATTCAAAGTGGACCACTCAGGCGTCCCGTGGAGCACCCAGGTGTCGACCTCTCCAGAATTCTCTCGCCCCGGCTTGGAGCCATTTCGAGCGATCCAGCCCAGGGGTCCATCGTTGACGAAGGCAGCATCGGCGCCAAACTCCAATGGCTCTTCAAAGGCCATCATCACCGCCCAGGTCGGCGAAAACTCCACGAGCCCGGCCTTCTTCGCAAGCCCTGGTGCAGCCTCCTTCAAAAGCTCGGCCGCTTGTGGCACCGGAAGTGTTACCACCACGACATCAAAGGGCCCAACCGACCCGCCGCTCTCCAACTCCAACGCCCAGCCATCGCCCTCCTGCTTTTGGACTGCAACCACCCGCGACGAATACTCCACATCCAGGCCCTCGGCTAGATGAGCAGCCACCGCGTTCATCCCGGGATTGCCAACGAAACGCGACCTGCTGGCCTCCTCTTTTCGCCGAAAGCCATCCTCATCAAAAACCCCAAGCCGTGGCTGCCATTTCGAGACCACTCCCTGGTGCTCCCAGGCTCTACTATATCGCCGAAAGACCTCTCCTCGTGCTGTAAAATATTGGGCTCCATGATCGAAGAATAGACCCTCCCGTGTTCGACGAGTCGAGGTCCGACCGCCAGGTCCGCGTCCTTTATCAAAAACTTGCACCGGCACCCGATGATCATCGATGATCCGACCGCACATCAGCCCCACCACACCGGCGCCGATGACGGCTACCCGGGGCGCCGGCTGCAATGCCGGTCGGTTTACCCATTCTTCATAGCGTTTTCGCTGAAGCCGGCGCCCATGACGCTCCGTGGAGCGGGGACGAACGCGACCGATCACCTCCACTTCGGGTTCAAAAGGCCGATCGAAGGCTCCAAAACACCATAAAATCCCCAGATATGAATTCGGGTCTGCTCCGTCTAAGGCGTATCGATCATTGAGATCGACGGCCAATTCAATGGCCTCCTCTACGTCGGCGGTCCATTGCAAAAACTGCTTTCCCCAGGTCATTCGCAGATTGTTGTGAAGCTCTCCGTGAGCCAGAAGGCTTCGCTGACAGAGATTCCACAGCCAATCCCCTGTCTCTCCACGGGACAGCGTCTCCCAGTCATAAAGAGCCGGTCGCTCATCGCTTTGATGATCTCGAAGGGTCTCTATCGCCCAGTCCGGAAGCCATCCGACGCCGGGAGCTTCCTCTTGATAGCTCCCGATATGATGAGCAAATTCTCGCCAGGTGATCAGCTCGTCGATAAACTTCTCAGGTCCCTCTCCCTCCAGCGACGCCGCCTGCCAGGCGACCCGAAATGGCGAGATTTGTCCGTAGTGAAGGTAGGCCGAGAGGCGACTCACACCGTGAGGTCGAGCGGCGTCATTTCGGACATGGTGATAGTTCTCGAGCGGCCCATCGCGAAACGCTCGCCATCGCTGATATGCAGCTTCTGAACCCCCCGGCGTATCGCCCACGGCTCCCACGCTATGGTCGATCGGACAGGCTGCCACCAGATCGGAGATCTCTTCCACCTCCAGGTCGATGGACGAAAACCCCGCTACTTCTGCAATGACTTCTGCAGGAATTTCCTCAAACTCGGGATCCACCGATGTCCACCGACGGCGTATTCGCTCCTGAAGTAGAGGCCCATGAGCCCTACGAAATTGATAGGCCCGCTGATGACGCCCCTGGATCAAACGAGAAGGAACAATACAGGCCGTATCCACGGCCAAGACTCCGCAATCGATCTCTTCGACAAGTTCTTCGGTCCCATTTTGATGCCAGTACACGGGAAGATCCTCGACCACCACGGCACACGCCTTCTCCGCCAGGGCCAGAAGATGACTGGGCTTGTGCCCTTGCCTCTCCACATGCAACGCATAGCTAATTCCCCGTCCAGCCAGCTCTCGCTGCACATCCCGGGCGCCCTGCAGAACGAAGGTGTGATGGCGATCATTGGCATAAGGTCTGGGACCATCAGCTCGCAACTCCTGATAAACCAGGACCGAAAGCCCCCGCTTATTGGCCAGAGTTACCGCTGCATCGAGCGCCGGATTATCGTGACCCCGCATGGCCGTACGCATCCAATATAAGACCCACTTCGAATCGTCGTTTTCGGCACTCTCCACAGGCCAAATTACCCGAACGCGCTCTCGCAATAACTCAATCATCTACTTGCCCCTTCGCTTCATCGAGTCGCTCCGGCGTGATCACTTCTCCGGCCTCCAACCACTCTGAGACCAGCTCAAAAACCCGACCATCCCAGGCCCGCTTCTCCTCGCTTCGTCGCCGGACCATACTCAACATCAGATTCATTCTACCCTGCTCGGCGAGCCGATCTTGCTGGCGGTCCAGAAAAGCCCAGTACAACGAGCCGATGGGGCAATTCTTTTTGGGATGAAATGCACAGTCCCCACAATAATCACTCATCTTGTGGATATAATTGGAGCCACTAACGTAGGGCTTCGTCGTAAAGAGATTGGACATCGCGAAGGTCCCCATTCCGAGCACATTGGGCTCTACGACCCAGTCAAAGGCGTCGATATACATCTCCCAGAACCAGTCGGTGACTTCCCGAGGATCAATGGCCAACAGGGTCGCCAGATTGGAGAGCACCATTAACCTCGAGATATGATGACTATACCCCTCCTCGACCACCGCCTGCACCGTATCGTCGAGGCAAAGCAGGCCCGACTTCGCGCCCCAATAGGCCGGAGGAAGCCCACGGTCAGCCTCCAGAAAATTCGGCGTCGCTCCCCGACTGGAGTCACCACTCGACAACTCTGCAAAGTCACCGGGCAGCGCCCGAAACCCCTCGGTCTGCTCGTGAACATGACGCATGAACTCTCGCCAGCCCAGAACCTGCCGGATAAAACCCTCTTTGCTGTTGAGCGGAATCTCCAACTCTAGCACGTCGTCGATCACCTCCGTGGGCAATATCCGGTGGAGATTCAAAAGTGGCGAGATTCGGGTGTGAAAGAGGGTTCGGGAGTTCTGGGACATGGCATCTTCAAAGGGACCGAAATGCTCCATGCATTCGTCGAGCGCCCATTGCCATTGCTCGCGGGCGTCCTCCCGAGTGGCAGCGATTTGTTCTAGATCGAGCACTCCCGGATGATCCCCGAATTGCGCCTCGATCAGCTCCCCTACTTCCTTTGTGATCGAATCCGGCTCAAAGATCGGCAACTCCGGCGCTTTCGGTGACCCCGGCCAGAATTCTCGATTCTCTTCGTCCAGGCTGAATTGACCGCCCAGGGGCTTGCCATCCTCCATCAAAATGCCGTTCTGGCGACGGATGAGCCTATAAAAAGAATCCATCCGCCAGGGAGGATCACCGCTCTGACTCTCCTGGAATTGAGCGCTCGTCGTGAGCCACCCTCCATGGGGAACCATCTCCAAAAGTCCTTCGTCCACCAGGGGCTTCAGCAGCCTGCGAAGCTCCCACTCGGCAGGCCTCATCACCTTCAGGCGTCCCACATCCTGGGCCTGCTCTCGTATGATTTCCCCGTAATCTCGATCTCCAAAGACATAGCGAACCAGCGCCCCCCTTTTTGCCTGCTCCAGCGCGAAGTGGCGTTGATTGGCCAGAATCCACCCTAATTTCTGCTTATGATAGGGCCGCTGAGCGGGCTTCCAAGTGGTCTCCACCAGGATGATCCCCAACTCCTTGACAGGTATCGAAGAAAGGGGTTCCAACTGGTCGGTCAATTGATCATAGGCCACAAAGACCCATTGCCGCCCTTCTGATTCCCGACCTTTTTGTATCTGGCGAAGACGTTCTATGAAGGCGCTCATCGACTACCCTTACCACTTCAAAACGGCGGCGTCGAAAAAGCCACCTTCGATTGGAGTGAAAAGGCTAAACGCCATCGACCTCAGGACAATAAGACAAAGCACCTGGTACACGACCACAGTGATTTTGATTAGTTGAGAGCCGCGGAGACGCTGAGACGCTTAGACGCTTAGACGCTGAGACGCTGAGACGCTTAGACGCTGAGACGCTGAGACGCTGAGACGCTGGGTTGAGCGCGGAGTGGCGGAGCGCGGAGGGCACGAAAGAGCGCGCTGAACTCCGCTGTGGGCACGAAGAACTTCTCTCGTAGCCGGGGTTGGGCAACTTCTGATCTGCGACGAAAGAGCTCTACCGGTATATGATCGTTCCGGGTTAACGCTCATCGTTAGCGATATGGACAAAACGGGCCAACCCCATCGGAGAGGGCCAGACCCATCGGAGAGGGCCAGCCCCATCGGAGAGGGCCAGACCCATCGGAGAGGGCCAGACCCATCGGAGAGGGCCAGACCCATCGGAGATGGCCAGACCCATCGGAGATGGCCAGACCCATCGGAGAGGGCCAGCCCCGTCGGAGAGCAGCACGGACCAGACAGCCACAAAACAGAAGTACTTCGTGCTCTCAGCGGAGTTCAGCGCGCTCTTTCGTGCCCTCCGCGCTCAGCCTTCCGCGCTCAACCCAGCGTCTCAGCGCCTCAGCGCCTCAGCGCCTCAGCGTCTCAGCGCCTCAGCGCCTCAGCGTCTCAGCGTCTCAGCGTCTCCGCGCCTCAGCGTCTCCGCGCCTCAGCGCTCGACCGATGGCCTTTTCGACCTCCACCACCACAAAGACCACCAGACCTGCACCCAGGACCCACAGCCAGTGAATTGGCTTCAACGACTCCGTGTCAAACCACAGCTGAAAGATCGGGGTATAAGTAAAGATGATCTGAAGTACGACAAGCACCGCCACAGCGATAAGGGCCGCCGGATTGCTGACCAACGCCTTCGGAGTAAACGACGGCGCTGTCAGAAATCGACTGTTGAAGAGATAAAAGAGCTGCCCTCCTACCAGGGTATTTACGGCGATGGTGCGAGCCAATTCGATGGAGGCGCCGTTATCCTGGGCATTGAAAAAGCTGAAGAGCGCCAACACTCCGATGAGCAGGGCTACCATGATGATTCGCACGATCGAATAGCGACCGACAATCGGCTCGTCCGGGGGCCGGGGAGGACGGCGCATGACACCGTCTTCGGCGGGCTCAAAGGAGATCGCCAGCGCCAGAGTGACGGCGGTGACCATATTGACCCACAGAATTTGCACCGGCGTGATCGGCAAATTCTCCAGCGCCAGAATCACCGCCGCCAGAATCATAAACGCTTCTGCACCGTTGGTGGGCAATAAGAAGAGAATCGTCTTTTTGAGGTTGTCATAGATGGTGCGACCCTCTCGGATCGCTCGCTCAATGGAGGCAAAATTATCGTCGGCCAGGATCATATCGGCGGCCTGCTTGGTGGCCTCCGTTCCCTTGATCCCCATCGCCACCCCGACGTCGGCCCGCTTTAAGGCCGGGGCGTCATTGACCCCGTCACCGGTCATCGCCACGACCTCTCGATGCCGTTGAAGGGCCTCGACAATCCGCAATTTATGCTCCGGGCTGGTCCGGGCGAAGATATCGTGCTCGCAGGCGAGTTTGACGATTTCGTCTTCGTTTGCCGCCTCTAATTCTCGGCCGGTGATGGGCTCCTTGCCCCGACCAATATTCATTCGCTCCCCGATACTCTGGGCCGTCTTTACGTGATCGCCGGTGATCATCTTGACCCGGATTCCCGCTCGCTGGGCACTCTCGATGGCTCGGATCGCCTCTTGTCTGGGCGGATCCATCATCCCCACGACCCCGAGAAGGAGAAATTCATCGCCCACCTTAGCGGGATCTAATTTCTCCACGTCGGCGTCGACCACCTGCATCGCGATCGCCAGAAGTCGAAACCCATCGGCGGCGAGTCGGTCGGAATGCTCTTCCCAGTAGTCTTTGTCCAGCGGCTCGTCGCCGGTCGCCGCTTTCTGTCGATTACACAGTGAGAAGACCTTCTCAGGAGCTCCCTTTAAGAAGACCACCCTCTTGTCGCCGGGCTCCTCGTGAAGAGTCGCCATAAAGCGTCGTTCTGATTCAAATGGTATGGTGTCGATCCGACGATACTTCTCTTCTTCCTCGTCCCGGTCCATCCCCGCGCGGGCTCCCAGAAGAACCAGCGCCGCCTCTGTCGGTTCACCCTCTACGGACCAATTTTCATCGTCCTCCACTTCGATCTGGGCGTCATTGCAGAGGGAGGCCGCCCGCACCAGAGACATAAACGCTTCGTCCCCGCCGACGTCGATGGCCTCATCATCGCGGCTGAATTCGCCTCTTAATCTCTTGTCTGAAGCGGAGACTTCGACTCGGCCCGTCGCCAGCAGCACTCCCCCGGCGATCATCTCATTTCGAGTCAATGTCCCGGTCTTATCGGAGCAGATCACCGTAACCGAACCCAACGTCTCTACGGCGGGCAATTTTCGAACAATGGCGTTGGACTCCGCCATATGACGGACCCCCAGCGCCAGGGTGATGGTCATAATCGCCGGCAGCCCCTCGGGAATCGCTGCCACCGCCAGACTGACCACCAGCATAAATAACTCGGTCACTTCATAGCTTCGGGCAACCCATCCGAATCCAAAAAGACCGGCCGCCACAACCAGGATCACCACCGAGAGCCACGCTCCGAATCGGTCAACCTTCTCGATCAGCGGCGTCTTGAGTTGCTTGACCTCGGCCACCATCTCACCGATTCGACCGACTTCGGTCTCCGCTCCGGTGGCCACAACCACAGCCCGAGCCGTTCCTCGAGCCACGATGGTTCCTGAATAGGCCATGCATACCCGATCCCCCAGAAGGGCATCCTCCGCTACCGAATCGACGGACTTCCGAACCGCCGATGACTCCCCGGTGAGCACCGCCTCCTGCACTTCGAGTTCTTTGGTCTCGATGAGACGAACATCGGCCGGTACTCGATCACCAGATTCGATCAGGACCACATCCCCCACCACCAGGTCGGCGGCGTCGACATGTCGGCGCTTACCGTCGCGAAGGACGTTGGCTTCCGGAGAGAGCATCTCCCGGATCATCTCCAGGGCCTGCTCCGCCTTTCCCTCCTGGATAAAGCCGATGACCGCATTGAGCACCACCACCGCTACGATAACTCCCGTGTCCACCCATTCCTGTAGATAGGCGGTGAGACCGGCGGCGAAGATCAAAATATAGATCAGAACATCATTGAATTGTCTCAGAAGCCGCCGAAGAGCGCTCTCTTTTTGAAGCTGCTCCAGACTGTTGGGGCCATCCTCTAACAGGCGCTTTTCAGACTCCGCCTGCGACAATCCTTCCCGCGAGGTGCCGAGTTCTTCCAACACCTGAGTCGGCGTCAAACTATGCCACTCTTTCACATCTAACCCCGAGATTTACATCCATTCATTAAGTGATAACTTGCCAATTCATTGATCGCCCCAGGTCCGCAAATACGTAAATGCCAGCCCCGACAACGAGAAGATCGCGATACTGGTCACCAGGATAGCGATACTCCCGGGCAACCGGGTCTGCCGACGGGGGACCGACCCGCTATAGATGATCTGGCCGTCCTTAAGTAGCAGTTGCGCTCCTTCCACGTCCATTCCCACCGGTCGATCAGCGAAGAGGCGCCAGTTTTGCGGCCAGATCACCCGGTGGCGGCCGGCGATCTCGGCATTCTCTACCGGATCATTGAGCCAGACCATTTCGCTGGTATGGGGCATATCGATCACCACCACCACACGCTGGCCGTCCAGCCCCATCCCCGTGACC
>SKNI01000323.1 GCA_007120615.1 Myxococcales bacterium
AGACGGCGGTCCACGTACTGGGGTCCCATGTTCATGATGATCCGACGCCGCCGTCCCAGGTCGCACCAGGAGTTCACCGGACGATGGAGGAGATCATTCTCAAAGCGATGGCCAAAGAGCCGGATGACCGCTTTCAGAATACCAGGGAGATGCTCAAGGCGCTGGAAGAACGAGAGCTCCAGATCGAACTCGGCACCCTGGCCGGAAGCCGCGCGGCGGCCGCTGCAGAAACGGGTCCTAATGCGCTGCCCGGAAAATTGGGCTCTCTGGCTCCGCAGACATTGTGGCTTGTGATCGGCATCATCGTCGGAGCGACGGGGATGTTATTTATGGCGTTGGTGGTGGCATTGAGTATGTCGTTTTTGCGGTGACGGTCTATCGGGATAGACCTTACTTACCCAGAGCGCGAAACTTATGATAAACTTCGCGGCAATGACCCATTGATGTCCGGCTCGCAGGAGTATGAGCGCGTGAAATATTTTGTGATGATTTCTGTACTCTCAGCTCTGCTCGTCCTCTCCGGGACGGTCCAAGCTGATGAGGGTGTCGACTCCTCCGACGAAGCAGCCAGTGACGAAGCTGCCGACGACGAATCCGAGAGTCCCACGGTGGGTTCGGAGTTTCGGTTCGGTTCCTACGGACGTGCCCGGGCGGCCACTGACCTTCGAGGCAACTCGGCCAGACCGGTCAACATCGTCTCTTTCGGGAGCCGCGTCGACGAGCGGAGCTACGGGGAGTTGGAGTTTCAACAGCGCTTCTTTCGGCCCGACGACGACCCCGATTTTGAGAGCAATATCGTGGCCACCCTGGCCTTTTTGGACGACTTCTTTCACTACACCGGGGACTTCGACCACAGCATCGCGCTGCGCAATCTCTACGCCACGGTCGGCTGGCGAGCCGATGCCGTAGACGTAGACCTCTGGGGCGGCAGCAGGATGTATCGGGGAGATGATATCTACCTCCTTGATTTCTGGCCGTTGGATAATCTCAACACCCTGGGCGGCGGGGCTCAAATTCGCTTTGATGCGCCGCCGGGGCCCACGGATATTCGAGTTCACGCCGGGGTCAACCGACTGCATAACCCCTATCAATATCAAGCCGTCGAGGTTCCGGGGCTCGAATTCGGGACCGACGAGGTCGTGCTTTTGGACCGGCAGCGATTCGTGGTCTCCGGTCGAGTGGAGCAACAATTATGGCTCAAAGAGGGCGGCGCTCGCGGACTCAAAGGTGTGCTCTACGGGGAAACCCAGCATCTTCCCGAGGGCGTTCGCAGACTCGACGACGGGGTGACCGAAGAGGCGTTGCCCGGCGACGGCGGATGGCTCGTGGGCGGTCAGTTGGGCTTCTGGGAGGCCGACGGTTTTCTGGACGGCTCCTTTGCCAACCTCTTCGTTCGCTACGCCTCGGGGCTTGCGGCCTACGGCGAGTTGGGCGTTCCCTTCGGTGTGGCCGCTGACGAGACGGCCACCGGCGCGACAGACCTGCTCGCCGGCCTCTCCGGGACCATCGATACGCCTTATGCGGGGCTGGTTCTGGGGTCCTATTTTCGTAATTTCAGAACCGCTCGGGTCGCAGACACTCACGAAGATTATTGGGAGACCATCGTCGCTTCCCGGCTCCACGGCTATCTCACCGACCATATTCATCCCGGCGTGGAGCTCTCCTATCAGGTGCGCCGCCAGCTCGGGCCTTATCCGGAATCCGGGGATTACGAGCGCGCACAACTTCAGGCGCCGTCGGTGACCAAGCTCTCGGTGATTCAGGCATTCAGCCTGGAGCCCCGAGCGTTTTCCAGACCTCAGCTTCGCTTGCTTTACACGGCCTCGTTTCTCAACGACTCCGCTCGCATGCTTTATCGCGCCGAAGACCCCCGTCGAGACTTCGATACCCAACATTATCTGGGGATCATGGTGGAGTGGTGGTTCAATTCCGCTTCCTACTGAATCTCAGCGTATTGATTCACGGCTTATCACGCTTAACTAAGAGAAGATCATGACCCCCAAAAGACTATCTCACAGACTTCTCCCGACGCTTTTGATCCTGCTCGTTTCGGGACTACTGGCGTCCTGTTTCAACGTCCCTCATACGTCGGCTCCGGAGCTGACCACCGAGGTGGAAGACTGGCGAGATGAGATCATCTATCAGATCCTGGTGGACCGGTTTGAAGACGGCGATCCGAATCGAAATTACAGGGTAGATACGTCCTCTTTGACGGCCTGGCACGGCGGAGACTGGCAGGGCGTGATGGACCGCTTCGACTACCTCGAGGAGCTCGGCGTCACCGCGCTGTGGATCTCGCCGACCTTCAAAGTGGTCGAGGAGGACGCCGGAATCGCCGGCTACCACGGGTATTGGCCCCAGAATTTCGTGGAGACCAATCCCCATTTTGGCGATATGGCGACTCTTCGACGAATGGTGGCCGAAGCCCATGAGCGCGATATCAAAGTGATCTTCGATGTCATCGTCAACCATATCGGGCAGCTCTTTTATTACGATATCAATATGAACGGACAGCCCGATGAGATGGTCGAGGGCTCCGGTCTTGTTTACGACGAATACGGCGGGATTCGCTCCGAGATCATCCGAACTACGGAGTGGGATCCGGACTTTGACCCCCGCGGAATTCAGGCTCGAACGAGCCTCGGCGAGGCCGGTCCCGCACCGCTGGTGTGGACGTATATGCCGGAGCTCAACCGAGTGCCTCCCCAACCGGAGGTCTTTCAGAACCCCGACTGGTATCACCGAAAAGGCCGGGTAGTTACGCCCTGGGGCTGGGATATTCGAGAGATGGTAGAGACCGCTGATTTTCCGGGCGGCTTGAAAGCGATCAACACCACCCTCCCCGAGGTTCGTCGAGAGATGATCGATATCTGGGCCTATTGGATCGAGGAGACCAACGCCGATGGATTTCGCATCGACACGGTCAAACACGTGGAGGAGGACTTCTGGGCGGAGTTCGCCCCGGCGATTCGCGCTCGGCTGGCGGAGCAGGGAAAAGAAAACTTCCTGATGTTCGGCGAGATCTTCGACGGTCGCGACGATGTCATCGGCCGTTATACGGCGCCGGGGATGTTGGATAGCGCCTTTTACTTCTCCCACAAATTCCAGGTCTTCGACGATGTCTTCAAAAACGGCGGGCCCACAACTAATATCGAGAATCTCTACAATCAACGCTTCGATAATTACGGGACCACGGCGCAGGTAAATGGGATCACCGATTCCGACGGAAACGGAATCCCCCCCACGGAAGCGATGGTCAACTTCATCGACAATCACGACGTGGCCCGTTTTCTTTTTGAGTTCGACGAGATCGACGGGCTGCAGGCGGCGCTGATTTATCTTCTGACAATGGACGGAATTCCCTGCATTTATTACGGCACGGAGCAAAACTTCAACGGCGGCAACGACCCGGCCAATCGCGAAAATATGTGGCTCAACGACGGATTTGATACCAGCGGAGAGACCTTTCAGTTGACTCGACGCCTGATCGAACTTCGAAAGGAGTTGGCCCCCCTTCGCCGTGGGAGCTTTGATCTTCGTTGGACCACGGAGCGAACCGGTGACGAGCAAGACGCCGGAATCGTCGCATTTGAGCGGACCTACAACGGTGAAACTGTACTGGTGGTGGTCAATACGAACGCATCCAATACGAGTGAGACCAGCGCCAGTTCTCTTGGCGGCGGCGGAATGCCGGTCTCGTTCTCCTCGGGGACCACGTTGGTCGACCGATTCTCGGAGTCCGGTGATACGTTCACCGTGGGCTCCAATAGCGAAGTTACGATTGAAGTGCCGCCACGAAGCGGCCGGATTCTGGTGGCGCAATGAAAACTTCACGACTCTATGTCTCAGGGCTCGCCCTTCTTCTGCTCGGCACAGGCCTTCTCGGGTGCCCACGGTTTGAGGAGGGCAATGATACGGAGCGGCCCGAAAATTACACGGAGAACGCCGGTGAAAACCAGGTCGACCCGAGCACGGCCTGTCCGGTGGAGTTGGTCTTTCGAGAAGCCCAGGACGCCTCGGAAGTGGCTGTAGCCGGGGAGTTCAACGACTGGAGCACCTCCGCCGACACCATGGAGCAGACCTCGGGAGTGTGGCGCCATACGATGGAGCTTGCGCCCGGTCATTACGGTTATAAATACGTCATCGACGGCTCTTTTGAGGGCAATCCACCGCCCTTCGTGTATACCAAATGGGTAGGCGATCAGGAGAATCGAAATTTGGTGGTGGAAGATTGCTCCCGGCCCTCTCTGGAATTGGAGTCTCTCAACGTCAGCAGTTCGGGACTGGTAGAAGTAGAGCTTCGCTTTCATCGGGGTCTGGAGGATAGCCCCGTCGACGAGTCGAGTTTGCAAATACATCTTGGCGATCACGAAGCACCGGCGACGGTCTCCGGCGATCAGATAAGCGTGACGTATGAGCTCGATGACTTCGGCAAATATTCGCTGCGGGCCACGGCTCGCGACGAGGACGGCCGACGCACCCTGCAAAACCCGCTCTGGGTTCCTCTGTGGCACGAAGAAGTGGAATTCCACTGGTTCGACTCGATCATGTATTTGATCTTCACCGACCGCTTTCGCCAATTCGGTGAGCGCCCCCTGCCTCCGGTCGAAGGCGTGGAGCCCATTGCCAATTATAAGGGCGGAAATTTCAAGGGGATCACCGAGACCATCGAAGAGGGCTATTTCGAAGAGTTAGGCGTCAACCTTCTGTGGCTCAATCCCATCAATGAGAATACGGATCTGGGCCAGCCGGGCTCCTTCGACGATAGTGTCTACACCGGTTATCACGGCTATTGGACGGTGGACCCCTTGGCTGCCGAGACTCGTTTTGGAGACGGTGACGTAGCCGCCGAAGAGAGACTTCACGAGATGATCTCGGCGGCTCACGATCGGGGCATGAGGGTGATCTTCGACCTGGTCTTAAATCACGTTCACCAGGACCACGTATATTGTAGCTCCAATCCGATGTGGTGCATGCAAACCTGCGTATGTGGAGATCACGATTGCGGCTGGGATCAACGCACTCTGGACTGTCAATTTGCGCCCTATTTACCGAACCTGGACTATCGAAATCACGATATTCTGGAGCAGGTCATCGACGACGTGATGGCCTTCCTGGCGAAATACGATATCGACGGCGTTCGCATCGACGCGGCCAAGCATATGGAGCACGTGATCATGCGCACCATTCGGCTGCGGTTGAACGAGCTCGAAGACCTGGGCGCTGCGCCCTTCTATGTGGTCGGCGAGACCTTCACCGGGGAGGATGGCCACGGTGAGATCATGGATTATGTGGCCGATTGGGAGCTTCACGGGCAATTCGATTTCCCCCTGCTCTATCCCATTCGCCGGGTCTTTGGACAGAATACCTCGTTTCAGGAATTGGAGACCGGTCTCGGTCGCTCCGAGGACGCCTACGGCTCCACCTACCCCTGGCACTCGCCGTTTCTGGGCAACCACGACATCCCTCGTTTTGTGACGCAGATGGTGGGCAATGGCGAAGGCGGCTTTGGAAATACGCCCGATCTGATGGCCAACGGCCCGGCGGGGTCTGTGGACCAGCAGTGGATCATCGACCGAATGAGTATGGCCAACGCATTTTTGCTGACCATTCCGGGGATTCCGCTCCTCTATTACGGAGATGAGATCGGGCTGGCTGGCGACAACGACCCCGATAATCGGCGAATGATGCAGTGGGATTGGAACGCCAATCAGGAGGCTCTCTTGGAGCGGGTTCGAGAACTGGGTCAGATTCGCCGGGCGATGCCGGCGCTTCGCTACGGCGATCGCCGGGAGTTATGGATCGACGACAATTTCTACGTCTTTTCCCGAGACGACGGAGATCACCGGGCGGTGGTGGCGATGAATAAAGCCGAGGAGCAGCGAAGCGAGTCGGTGACGCTGCCCGAAGGATGGTCGGCTACGTCCACCCTGGTCGATCAGTTGTCGGGAGCTTCCATCGAGGCCGAAGACGGAGTCGTAGAAATCCCTCTCGATTCCTGGGGATATGCGATCTTCGAAGTTTCACCGTAATACCCGGCCCCATTGACTCAGGTCACGGGCTAAATCGTTGGGAAACTCGCCGAAGAATATCGCTTCGAAATGCCTCGCGGTGCTCGGCTGCGCAGGGATAGGCGCGGACGCGAACCCGAAGGTCGGCTCCGGCCGCGGGCGGCTCCATCAAGAACGCCTCCGGACGCCGTCGGGGCGATGCCAGGGGCGCAAGTCCGACCACGGTTCGCAACGTCTTGAGAACCTCATCGGGCTCGTCGTTGCTCGCGAGTTCAACATCGATGGTGCAGGTGACGTCGCCGTAGTCCGGGAAGCGAGACAGCGGCTCTTCGACCAGCCGAGCATGGGGGATGTCATGAGTGCTGCCGTGGACGTCGCGAATTCGCAGCGCTCGGATGCCGACGGAGACCACTTCGCCCTGATATTCGCCGACCTGAACGCGGTCGCCCGGGGAGAGTTCGGCTTCTGAAAAGAGCACCAACCCGGCCAGGATGCTCCGAAGCCAGCCGAGGCCGGCCGCTCCCAATGCGACCAGCGCCAAAACCAACAAAACTAAGGTAGTGGTGAATCCGTAGGAGGCGACGCCCATAACTACAAGACTGGCCGCGATGGTCCAGATGGCCACATGGGCCGCGGGAACCCAACGGCGCAAATTGTGCTGCTCTTCCAGCGAACCCAGACGGCGAAGGCCCAGGCTAAAGCCGGCCGCCACTACCAGAATGAAAGCATAGCTGAGCCAGTTGATAAACTCCGGGGCCGTCGATGCCGCTTCTGTGGTCGCTACGAACAACATATGAGGTCCTTCACAACAGTGGGTCCCATCAAATCAGGTTGAGCTGGCGCAACTCGCGCTCCACCCAGGCGGTGGCTATGGGGCGAATAGAATAATCGTCCCGGGTATCGGGGACGATGTCCACAAAGCCCAGGCGTCGCAGATGTCGGATCTCCCGTTGAATATCATCGGTGTTCTCAGCCAGCACCGTTGTAATGTCGGCGCTGGAGATCGACCGGTGGAGGCATATCGTGGCGAGCACGAGCTGCTGACGAAGGGTGAGGGGGTCGAGGATTTTGACGTCTCGATCCTCCATGGTGGCTACCAGAATTCGAGTGTCGTCGACGGGATCGGCCCGGACCGACTTCAGCCAGTGCAGCAGTGCTGAACGTGGATTTCCACCGGTCCGATTGGCGAGTCTCTCGAAGTAGACCCGGCGTGAGATTCGTCGGGCTTCGGCGCCGAACACCGGTCGGCGCAGGCGCTCCAGACGGCGCAGCGCGGGCGGAGCAAATTCGATGTCGAATCCGCTGACTTTATGGCGAGCCATGATCATCGCCTCCATCTGATCGGCGTCGATGCCCGTGAGGTGCTGGTGATGGGTAAAGTAGGCCTTGAGATCGAGGTGGGTGTCCAGAAAAGTGGCCGTGGCATCGCCGAGGAGAACGACCCAGAGAATAGTTCCGGAGGTGGCTTCCACCATATCCAGGAACCGTCGCGCCAGACTCAGCCCTTCTTCGGTGCGAAGAAGGATTCGCTCCGCTTGTTCCACGACGACGATCTGACGAAGATTTCGGCGGCGGTTGATGCGATCGGCCAACTCTTCAAAAGTGCCAGGTCCTCGGCGACCAAGAAC
>SKNI01000071.1 GCA_007120615.1 Myxococcales bacterium
CGGCGTCTGCCCGCTTTTCCTCTCTCCAGGTAGCGATGCTGGCTGTCGATCGGAAAAACGAACATCCATCCAACCTCACTTTGCCCAATTCTTAAGGTTTCGAAAGTAAATCTGGTTTAGTTCAATCAGGGTATAATTACGTTTCTGATCAGGGGTAGGTTTTTCTGTGGAGATTTGTCCACCGAAGCGCGGGGAGTAGGTTTCAGGCGAATGCCTACAGGAGGACCCGATGCAATCGGTGCGCGATCACACGTCGAACTATCCCAAGTTCAGCGATGCTGCCAGTACGGGGTGTCTGTTGGTCGTAATCGCTGTGATCATCGCCAGTGCGGTATGGTTTACAATCACCTTCTGGCCGATTGGTGTTGTAGACCCCCCTCCTGAGGAGGAGACCCAGGAAGAGCCGGTTCTCTTCGATGATCCTGTCGATGATCCTCGAACCGAATTCAATCGGCAGGTATCCTGAGGAGGCCAAAGTTTTGTTAATTTGACGTTGATCGATCGCCTATCGATCGATCAAAAGGAAAAAAAAGGCGATCTCCTTGACAGGGATCGGTCCCCGGCGTAATCTCATTTCCAGATCGGCTAACGTCTCAACAGAGTTGATTCCGTCTGGTTCTGCAAGGATGGCGGGATTGTTATCGTTGGAATCAACTCCTAAGGGGATGGCGGCGAGGAATACGTGTAGTACGTAGAATCGTCGAAGCCGGGTAGGCCTAACGCACCAGAGAGGTTTGCCTCGGCGAAAACAAGGATGTCTTTCGCAACTGGCCACGGATGGCCCACTTCGAAGAGCCTTAGGGCCACGAAGTGTGAACCGACAGGGAAGTCCAAATGGAAGCAAAGAAGCTAGAAACACCGCAGGTTGACCTTACACCGTATTATTCGCATGAGCGGGGATTCACCCTCTTGCAGGGAGATTCATTGGAATTGTTGGAGGCCATGGAGCCCGAACAATTCGACATGATCTTTGCAGACCCTCCCTACTTTCTGTCCAACGGCGGGGTAACCTGCAAATCGGGCAAGATGGTCTCGGTCAATAAAGGCCGCTGGGATCGCTCCAAAGGGGTGGAGGGCAATCACGAATTTAATATGCGATGGCTGGCCGCCTGCCAGCGTCTGCTCAAGCCCAACGGGACCATCTGGGTCAGCGGAACCCATCACGTCATCTACTCGCTGGGGTTTGCGATTCAGAAGTTGGGATATAAAATCCTCAACGATATCGCCTGGTTCAAGGTCAATCCTCCGCCCAATCTTTCCTGTCGGTATTTTACTCACGGCACCGAGACGGTGATCTGGGCTGCTCGGGACGACGACAGTAAATATACCTTCAATTATAAAGATATGAAGGAGATGAATGGTGGAAAGCAGATGAAGAATCTGTGGAATATCATGTCCCCTCGAAAAGCCGAGAAGAAGCACGGTAAGCATCCCACCCAGAAACCATTGAAGTTGCTCAACCGTATCGTGTTGGCAGCCTCCAATGAGGGAGATCGGATTCTCGATCCCTTCTGTGGGTCATCCACCACTGGCATCGCTGCCGTAGAAGTGGGTCGCCAATATGTGGGCATCGATCAGAGCGATGAATACCTCGATCTGTCGATCAACCGCTTTAAAGATTTGCTCTAAGTTGGCCAATCGATTGAAATGATTCACCCTCGACCGCGTTCCATCTACGATGATGGGAGGCGGTCGTGGTCGTTTTGGAGTAGAGTTTGAAGAAGAGAGAGTTAATCAGATGTTTCCAGAGTGGGGGCTGGAGTGAGGAGAGTAGATGGTATATCGCGGACTGACGCTTGATCCCTTTCAACGAAAGGCGATCGAATATATCGAAGATGGTCGCAGTGTCCTTGTGGCAGCGCCCACGGGTACGGGCAAGACCCTTATCGCCGACTATCTCATCGAAGAGGTCATCGAGGACGGTGGAGAGGTCATCTACACCGCGCCGGTGAAGGCATTGTCCAATCAGAAGTATCGGGAGTATTGCGCCTATTTCGGAAGCGAGAAGGTGGGCCTTATTACCGGTGATCTGGTGATCAATCGGGACGCCCCGATTCGAATCATGACCACCGAGATTCTTCGAAATATGCTCCTTGAGGGGCACCGACTCGACGACGAAGATGAAAGTCAGGTGATCGAGGCTCTTCATATCGATGAGTTTTCCCCCTCCGATATGATTGTACCTCGTCTGGAGAATCTGCGGGCTGTGATCATCGATGAGATTCACTTTCTCGATGATGAGGACCGGGGAACGGTCTGGGAAGAGCTGTTGATCTATCTGCCCTCGACGATTCGAATTCTGGGATTGTCGGCGACGCTGTCGAATCTGGAGGAATTTGCTGATTGGCTCACTCAGATTCGAGATGCCCGGGTGGAAGTGGTGGTGGAGACCGAGCGCACGGTTCCCCTGGAGTTGAAATTGGCTAACCTCGAGGTGGGTCTGGTCGACCGGGGCAAATATGAAAAAGAGTACCGTCGGTGGCGAAAGGAAAAGGGAGGAAAAAAGAGCAGGGGAGGGCGTCGCGGTGATGGGCGCAAAAAGAAGGGAGGACGGCCGACCAATCATATCGATATCTTGAAGATGCTCCCCAACAGCGAGTTTCCGGCGCTCTACTTCATTTACAGCCGCAAGATGGTCGAGATTCTGGCCACCAAACTGGCTCGCCATCACGTGGGAAAACAACTCAACCAGCAGGATGAGCGCCATCAGATCAAAAATCGTCTGGCTCTCTTCGAGGAGCGTTTCCCGGGCGTCCTCACGCCCAAATTGAGAGGGATCTACGAGAAAGGAATCGCCTTTCATCACGCCGGAATTCACGTCGCGCTCAAAGCTCTGGTGGAGGAATTATACGAGGCTCGATTGTTGAGGATTTTATATTGTACCTCCACCTTTGCGCTGGGCATCAATATGCCGGCCCGGACCGTAATCTTCGACAGCCTGACCAAATTTAACGGGGCCGATTTCGTCTCGTTGACGATTCGCGAATTTATGCAGATGGCCGGTCGCGCCGGACGTCGTGGGATCGATCCGGTGGGGACGGTGGTGATCCGCCAGGACTTCAAATATTTCGAGGAGGTTCGGGGGCTCTTAAAACGACTGCTTACCGATGAGAGCGAGCCGGTGGAGTCGTCGTTTAATCTCACCTTCCACTCGGTGGTCAACCTTGTGGATCGCTTCGACGAGAAGTCGATTCGCTATATGTTGGGACAGAGCTTCAAGGCCTATCAGGACCGTCAATTGGCCGAAGTGGTGCGGGGCCGCATCGAAAAACTGGAAGCTGGAGGAGGAGATAAGAGTCAGAAGCGGCGAAAGGAGATGGCCGCCCTTAAGCGGGAACTGACCCTTTTGGAGCGTCCTCAGTTGTGGGAGAATTTCTCCAGAAAAGTAGCGTTCTTAAAATCCCATGGATACCTGGCGGGAGATAATAGCCTCAACGCCCCGGCCAAGATCTTGCGTCATATCAAGATCGAGGAGTTGTTGGTCTGTGAATTATTGGTCCAGGGGGTGCTTGAGGAGCGCACTCCGGAGGAGATCTTCGGCATTATGGTGGGCCTGGTGCAGAATCTGCCCAGGCAGGCCAAGGTGATGCTTCCGGAAGACGAGAAATGGTTCGGTATCTTTGATGAACTCACCGCGATTTACGAGAGTCATATCGTGGTCGGCGGAGAAGAATTAATGGATCACGAGACTAATTTTACTCCGGAATTGATGCCTCTGGGAGAGCGGTGGGCCAACGGCGAGAGCCTGGCTCGGCTGTTGGAAGATATTCGAAATCCCACGGACCTGGCCGGAGATCTGGTGGGCGGATTTCGGAGGGCCAAAGATCTGGTCAGCCAGATTCGACAGGTTCATCGGGAGGACAAACAACGGTGGACCGAATTGACCGCGGTGCTCCGAAAAGTCACCCGTGATGAAGTGGAAGTGCTGGATTAAGCCCCGGGTGACGGATTATTCGCCGGCAAATCGAATGGCCACAAAATGGGGCTCTCCCCCGCGGCGAATGAGAATCCGAATCGGCCGCTCTCGGGGTTGTTCTCGGAGCACCCTGGGAACCTGGGAGGGATCGTTGATTTCAACCTCACCGATCTGAAGGAGGACATCGCCCTGTTGTAGAACGCCCGATGCAGGTGATCCGGCTTCGATTCGATCGACGTAGACCCCGACTCCCGGTGGAGATCCGACGCGGCCGGCGAGCGTTCGGGACATGGGAAGAAGAACGACTCCCAGGCGATCGGGGTCAAAATTACGAGCGCGCTCTCGGGTGCGCTCGATCTCCCGTCGGTCGGGATCGGGTCGTTCGGTCACAGTAACTTCGGTCTGACGCTCTTCGCTGTCTCTACGGTAGGTCACACGAACGGAGTCCCCGGGTGAGATTCGAGCCACGGTATTGAGCAGATCGGAGGATTCTTCGGTTCTGGTTCCGGCGATCTGGGTGATGATATCGCCGGCCCGCAGGCCAGCCCGTTGAGCGGGTCCATTCTGTTCCACCGATCGAAGGAGGACGCCGTCGCGGGGCTCCAGCCCGTAGGTCTCAGCGAGGTCGGGGCTCATATCCTGGACCCCGGCGCCCAGAAATCCGCGGACCACATGGCCCCGGTCGCGAAGCTGGGGCAAAATCTCGGTGACCGTGTCGACGGGCACGGCAAATCCGATGCCTCGTCCATTTCTGATAATCGCAGTATTTACCCCTACTACTTCTCCATCGAGGTTGAAGAGAGGACCGCCGGAATTTCCGGGATTGATGGAGGCATCGGTCTGCAAGAAGTTATCGTATGCTCCGACACCGATCTGACGGCCCGTAGCGCTGAGGACACCGACGGTTACGGAGTGCTCCAAACCGAAAGGACTACCGATGGCGACGACCCACTGCCCGGGTTGAATATCCTGTGACCTCCCCAGTCGGACGGAGGCCAGACGATTGGGGGCATCGATCTGGATCAGAGCAATATCGGTGGTGGGATCGGCTCCGATTAACCGTGCCGGGTGGGCGGATCCGTCGGCCATTGTGACCTGGATAGACTGAGCGCCGGAGACGACATGCCAGTTGGTGATGGTCAGTCCGTTTTCATCGACGATAAACCCTGAGCCTTGTCCTCGAACGGGCTCCCCATCATTTCGAAAAAACGGTGAAAAGCCGCCCATCGGGGCTGCCATCTCGGTCTGAACAGAGACGACGTGGTCTCGCTGGGTTTCGAAGAGTTCGATGATTCGCGGCAGATCTTCGGGCTGCTGCTGAGTCTCCAGCGGTGTTTCCGCGAAGGCGGTTGTGGTCGAGAGCGCGGTGAGCAATGTAAAAATGATCAGCAGGCGCACATAGGAGAGCATGGAAACCTCATCGTCATACCAGTGAAGAGACTGACAGAAGAAGTCTAAGGCCCCCCATCGGCGTTGACCAGCGTTGACTTGTGTTCGGGTGTGATCCAGGCCCGTCGACCGAGGAGCGTTTCCGAAGGCCGAGAAGGTTTGCGAGGAGTCCTGGCGTTGCCGACCTTTGGGGAGTTGAGGGAGGAGGAGAGAGAGGGAGTCGCGACGTGTAGAGGACCCGAAACGATCGGATATGACGATATGGGGTAATTCGGATCGCCTCTCTATTTGAGGATTTACACATTTGTGGGTTGGCATATTGATAAGTCGGTCGGTTCTCGGGGGGCTGACGTGCGACGGCCTTGCCCTTGACCTTCTCTCGCCCTTCTCGCCTTTCCCCTCTTCCCCGCTGGATCAGCCCCCTTCGTTTCGATACAGCGAAGATTTCGACCCGGGTCGAATCAGGACTCCAGAAATTTCATGGGATCTTCGGCGGATTCTTTCTCTTCGGCTCCCAGCAGGCCTCGAAAGACGTATACCAGCGAGCCTCCGTCGGAGACCCAGGTGTCGGCAGAGCCGCGGGTGACCAGATCATCGAGGATGGCCTGAGCCTGGCGAACGGAGAGATTACAGCCCATGGCCGCTTCTTCGGCAGTGAGTCGCCCCTGTCTACTGGAAGCGAAGCGAAGAAGGCGCGAGCGCTCCTGTGAAAGCCCTGAGACGTCCAATGTGTCGTCGCCTCCCGCCAGTTGAAGAGCCGTATAACCACAGAAGACAGTGAGAACGCCGAAGAGAATCGCGAGAAGAATAGCCACCAGCATCTGGCCGCTCATCACCAGGGCCATCACCAGCATTGCCAGAGTCATCACGCCGAAGAGAACAGTCCCGACCAGGGTAAGGATCTTTGATAAACCACGCGACATAAGCCGATGACCGGGTGTTGGGGAAGAGTTGATGAGCGAAGCGTTCAACTCGAGGATGATAGTCTCTTGAGTCGATTAATCATAGCTATGACCACGCCAAAATTGAGGGCTGGAAAGGCTTTGGTTTTTGGCGTCGCTGATGTGCTTGCGAATGCCCAGGATGGTGTCGGGCAGACTTCTTCGGGTCGCCCAGCGGATCAAGGCTCCCGGGATCCAACTTCCGATGTCCACGTAGAGGACGTGTCGCAGGATGGTGTGTTCTCCGTTTTCTCCATAGGGCTGGAGCATCCAGTAGCCGTGCATGTCCTCCATATTGCCACTGCCGTCGATATACTGGAAGACGGAGGCGAAACTCTCCACCCCGTCTACATCTATGGTCTGGTTATGGACCCGGAAATGACCATGTCGATTTCGGGCCGGGAAAGGAACGATCGCGGTCCCGCCGCAGACGACAACCTCAGCGCTGACTCGTTCCTCCAGGGAGGTGTCAGTTACGCTCTCTCGCCAGTCGCCGTATTCCCAGCAGCGCTCTACCAAGGGGATGACGTCGGCCATGGGAGCCTGAATAATCCCGGTGACCTCTCCTCGATTGATATCGCCCTGCTCCAACTCCACGATGACTTCGCCGGAGTGCAACTTCGATTTGTCGGAGTTCGTCAACTCCAGGGCGCTGGGAGCTTCCTGTGCGCTGACGGTCGTGCAAATCAGGGCGAAGAAGGCGAAGAGAGCAAGGCCAGAGATGAAGGGACGGCGGATAAGAGTATCGTGTTTTGCCAGCATATTTCGTCCTCAAATCAAGTACTGGTGTAGATTCCAGAGCCATTATCCCCTCCACGTCAGTAGTTGTTGTGGAAGGGACTCAATCCCAATTACGGGCTTCACGGACTTGGACGCACAGTTTACACGAATATTCGAAGATTGTTAGCAGGTTTCCCCAGAAAACAACCCTTGACGGACGTGCGATGTTGGGGTGTGGGACAGTGATAGCAACGAATGCTGCGCCGACGGGTCGGGATGCCGTCGGCGCAATAAATCACTCCACGATCGTAACGGCAGTGGTATAATCGAGCTCTTCGAAGTCCGAGCGCAGGTAGTCATTTCCCTGCCGCTGCATTCGACCCTGGTCGGGGCCGCGCCCCGCCGGAGCTCCTTCCCCGTAGCCCGCATAAATACTGTCGACGACGTCCATTCCGTCTACGATCTGGCCGATGGGAGTAAAGCCCTGTTGGTCGAGATTGGAATTATCCCCGAAGTTGATAAAGATCTGGGTCGTTCGAGTGTTGGGACCGCGAGTGGCAAAGGTGACCTTGCCTCGTTGATTGGATTTAACGACCGGATCGTCGGAGATGTCTGCATCTCGCCAGGCTCGGGCCACTTCGGGGTCACCGTGAATTCCAA
>SKNI01000627.1 GCA_007120615.1 Myxococcales bacterium
GCGAGCGCCTCGTCGAGCTCGTCATGGGTAATATCTTGAATGAATCCTCGCCACTGAAGTTCGGCGAGTACGGAGCTGGAAAATTTCTCGGCCATGGGTATCTCGTTCTTATCAACGGTGCAAAATGATGGAAATTTCTTCCTGTGGTGATCTCTATTTCAATCAATCATCGGGCGTATCCGGTAGCCCGGGTTTCGCGAATGACCGTAACCTTGATCTGACCGGGATAGGTCAACTCGTCTTCGATGCGACGGGCGATCTCGCGACTCAACGCGTAGGCGCCGTCATCGTCGATTTTGGCGTGCTCCACCATCACCCGGATCTCACGACCGGCCTGAATGGCATAGCTCTTCTGGACCCCGGCGAAGCTCGACGAGATGCGCTCCAGATCTTCGAGGCGTTTGACGTAAGTGCCCATGATCTCGCGTCGCGCCCCGGGGCGGGCCCCCGAGAGTGCGTCGGCGGCGATCACCAGATGGGCGATCACCGAATTCTGGGGCTCGTCGTTGTGGTGTGCGGCGATGGCGTTTCGGACGACTTCTTTCTCGCCGAATTTTGCAGCCAGCTCCGCCCCTACCAGGGCGTGACTTTCCTGACGCTCATGGGTCAGGGCCTTTCCGATATCGTGGAGCAACCCGGCCCGACGGGCATCGGCGACGTTGACGCCCAGCTCCGAGGCCATCAAACCGCATAAAAAGCCGACCTCGATGGAGTGGGACCACATATTCTGGCCGTAACTGGTCCGAAACTTCAACTGACCGACCACCTTCAACAAACCGGAATGGAGCCCGTGAATTCCCAACTCCAGCGCGGCCTGCTCTCCGGCCTCTTTGATGACCTGAGCGACTTCCTGGTCGCTCTTCTCGACCACCTCTTCGATACGAGCGGGATGAATTCGCCCATCGGAGATGAGTTTTTCCATCGATCGGCGGGCGATCTCGCGGCGAACGGGGTCAAAGCTGGAGACCACGACGACCTCGGGAGTATCGTCGATGATCACGTCCACTCCGGTGGCGGCTTCGATAGCCCGAATATTTCGCCCTTCCCGGCCAATAATCCGGCCCTTCATATTATCGCTGGGCAGACTGATGACGTTGACACATTTCTCGGCAACGAAGTCTCCGGCGAATCTCTGACAGGCAACGCTCAAGATTTTTCGAGCCCGTTGTTCACCATCTTCGCGGGCCTCTTCCTCGATCTCTTTGATCGTTTGTCCGGCCTCCATCCGAGCCTGCTCCACCATTCGTTCTTTGAGCTCTTCGCGAGCCTCCTGAGCGGTGAAATCGGCGATCTCCTCGAGGATCTTTTCGGTCTTGCGGATCTGCTCCTGGAGCTGTTTTTTGCGGCTCTGGAGTTCTCTTCGTTCTTCTTCGAGCCGTTTTTCCTGCTCACTGAAGTCCGAGGCTCGTTGGTCAAAGCGGCGGGCCCTTTCGTCGAGATTTTCCTCCCTCTTTCCGAGACGGTCCTCGATCTTTTGTAATTCGGCGCGCCGATCTTTGAGCTCTGCCTCGGCCTTATCTCGAGCCTCGAGGATCAAGGTTCGAGCCTCGATCTCAGCGTCTTTTACCAGGGCCTTAGCTTTATCCTGGCTCTCCTGTTCAACTTTTTGGGCCCTGGTTTGCGCCTCTTCTTTTGCTTCCTCGGTGAATTGTTCCAACAACTCCCGACGAATCGGACCGCTCATATCTTCGCGGACCTCTTCCTCTACCCGTCGACGGGTGCGGATTTCGACCTTCTCGCGCACTTCATCTACTTTCCCGTCGACCTGCTCCTGCATGATGAGGAGGAATTTGCTGCGAGCCATCATCCAGCCCAGAACAAAACCAAAGCATCCCCCGATCGCCATAGCCCCATATAAATCGATCATTTCCATGGAGCGCTCCTACAGTAGATCTTGTGAATCGCGAGACGGCGTATGCCATCCCCGATCTGTGAGTACGAAGTCCATCGCCCGATCGTGAGGTTCCACAGGGAGAGGCTCGTCGATCAATTGCCAGTGATGACCGACTCCAATCGCCACGGCTTCGCCGAGGGCCGGAAGTGCCCGATCATAAAATCCTTTACCAAATCCCAGGCGGTGGCCTCGAAAATCAAACGCCAACCCCGGCACCAGAAATACCTCGACATCTTCGATGGACCGAGGCGCTCCGATGGGCTCAGCGATCCCGAAAGGCCCGGGCTGAAGCTCTTCCCAACTCTCCAGAAGGCAGAACTCCATGGTTCCCGGACCCGAAATTCGGGGAAGCAAGACCTGGGTCCCTTCTTCAAGGCGCTGCGCCAGATAGGTCCGCAGGTTAATCTCCTGCCCTTTGGCCATATACCCGGCCAGAACTCCCGCCTGAGACAGCAGCTTGCGCTCGGCCAGATGATGACACACCGCTGCCGATGCCCGAGTTGCTTCTTGCAGATCGAGTTGATCGCGGCGCTCTAAAAATCGCTGCCGAAGTTTGCTTTTCTGCGGTTTGACCGCCCTGGACCGAGTCATCGGTTTGCTCGCCACCTGCCATAAAGCATATTGGCGAAGCCCGATACGAAGGGAAGGCGACTTCCGGATGGGAACGCGATCAGACCTCCTCGGCCTGATCGATAAGATCGAACATCGATTGAGTGGTATCTTTTAGTTGTCTGCGCATCTGGCGCAGCTCTTCACGAGTCTCAAAAAGTTCCTCAGCCACCGTCATGCTCGCCAGAATCAATAATTTATTCATCGGCATCGTAGGTGCAGTGCTCTGAAGCTCTTCGAATTTATGATCTATATAACGGGCCAGGTTCTGAACGAACGCAGAATCTTGGTCACTGCGAATGCTGAGACGCTGGCCTCCGATTTCGATGTTGATCGGTCCCGACCCGGAAACCTTTTTCGATGAAGTAGACGTAGACGCGCGGCGACGCTCACCGGATTTGGAACTCTGCGAACTCACGACGACCTCCTGGGCTTCGAATCGATTCCAATGGTCAACTCCTGAGCTACTCAGGAATTAACTGCACCCTCACGGACGCTACTCATTATTAGGACGTTGTGTCCCTGTCATCAACCTCAAAAGGGATTGGACTGCCCTATCGTCGTCGGTCGACCTCTGGTAATCTGGTTCAAACATAGGCCCTTTGCTGGTATCGCGGTCATGGAAGATAAATTAAACCAAATCGATCAGGGGATCGTCGAGAACTCCGTGGGGCTCGACGACCACTCCGAAGAGCTAAATGATCGCAGTGAAGCCGATGCTCAGATCCGGTTTTACCGAGCCATGGCCGATACGGAGGTCAACTACGGTCGACTGCTGACCAAATTGGCCCGCACCGTCGCCGAGGTGATCTTTGATCTCTGCGTGGTCTACCTCATCGATGACGAGACCGGGGAATTGAAATGTCCCGCCGCCTACCATCCCCATCCGGAGACCTTCCAGGCCCTGCATCAGACCTTTGCGAACCCGGGAAATGGCGTGCGCGAGGGGCTGGTCAATCGAGTGATCTCCAGACAGGAGCATTATTTTCGACCCCGATGGAGGCCGTCGCTTCTTAAGGCCTATACCGAGAACCAACCTCCTCCGAAGTTGAATATCTCGATTCACAGCCTGATGGTAGTTCCCATGGTGACCACCGAGGGGCATTGTCTGGGCGCACTTCTGGTGGGTCGACACACCACGAGCCTCTCCTATGACGAGACCGATCTGGCTCTGACCCAGTGGATCGCTTCTCACGCGGCGATGAAATTGGAGACCGCCCGCCTCTACCGAGACCTGAGACGCACCAATCATCGCCTCGACACCGCTGTACAGGAGAGAGACACCTTTATCTCGATTGCCTCTCACGAGCTGCGCACGCCTCTGAGCACATTGAAGTTGCACGCCCAGATGCTCCAGCGCAAAGCCCGTCGCACACCGGAGGATTTTACCCCGGAAGAGGTCATCCCCAAGCTGGCGGAGATCGATTATCAGGTCGACAGGCTCGATAAACTCGTCGATCAATTGCTCAACGTCTCCCGGATCTTTGAAGGCGGGATGGCGCCAAGTCCCTCACGATGCGAGCTCTGCAGTATTATCGATGAGGTTGTCCGACGGTTCAGCCATGAATTAAGCGCCTCGGGAAGTGCGTTGACCATCGAGGCTCCGGACTCCGTAATTGGTATGTGGGACTGCGAACACCTCGATCATATCGTCACCAACCTGCTCTCCAATGCGATCAAATATGGTGGGGGAAATCCCATCACCATCGTCGTGGACAGTCGCGACAGCGAGGTCTTTCTGCGCATTCGCGACCGCGGCCGGGGCATCGCACCGAGCGCTCAGAAGAAAATCTTTGAACGCTTCGAGCGAGCCGAAGAAAAGGGACAGAGCAAGGGACTGGGGCTTGGCCTGTGGATCGTTCAAGAATATGTGGAGAGCCTGCAGGGATCGGTGGAGATCGACAGCGCCGTCGGGGTGGGCACTACCTTTACGGTTCGCCTGCCTCGGAATCCGAAGTAGCAGCGGCCACCACCTTATCGCCGTCAACCAACCAGGCCGAAGCCACGGCCCCCAACACGATCGGCAGCATCGATGCCATCGCCAGGGACGTATCCTGATAGAAGCTCGGCACAAAGATCCCCACAATATTGACCACCACGCCGATCACCGCGATCAGCGCCAGGGCCGACCATAAAAGCACCAGGGACCGCCCGCTCTTCTGCTTTCCCCGCATCACCATCACCGCCAACACCAACACCGCCAGGGTGGCCGGGTTCGCCCAGAAGAGGTTTTGATTCCAATAGGTCACGGTATGCTCCGTAAACGTAGACATCGCGCCGAGAACCAGCCCCGGAAAGCCCAGAAGCAGCCCGACAAATCCGTGATAGAGCCCGTAGCGAATGCGACTCCCCCGCCCCGGTCTGGTGCGAGCGCTCCAGCCAATGAACAGCCCGACGCCCCCGATGATGGCTCCAAATAAGAGATACCAGGGCCAGTGCGTTGGAGGCGCGGCGGGAACGGGCTCGCGCTCCTCGGCCTCATATACCAGGTGCTCTCGAAGGACGAGAGGATGCACCTCTCCGTCTTCATCGACCCAGTCAAAGTCCAGAACCTGGCGCTCCAACTCCTCGGGCAAAAACATCTCCTCCCACACCGTGGAGGGGGGATCGATCTCGTTATTCATCAGATACATCAACAACCAGTCCATCGGCGCCAGATGTCCCGAATGTCGACGGGTGTGCTCTCGCAACGTCCATCGCCCCGGCTTATGCTCTAAGGCCTCAGCGAATTGGCCGTCCACGGCGATGTCGATGATGTCGCGAATTCGGGTGGAGCAATTGTCATAATAGTGGTGATAGAGATATTCGCGATTCTCGGGGCGAACATTATCGGAGAGAAAAGCGGCTACCTCGACCCGTTTCTCCTCCGGAATATTGAGCTCCAATACCCGAACATCCCTGTCTTCGGAGACATAGAGGTTAAAGGTGCGGCCCACATCGGTGGGGGCGACCCAGAACCAGAGCCTGCCCATGGCGAATCGAATCAGCATCTGGGAGTCGAAGGAGAACATCCCGTAATTATACAGGCGCGAGATATTTCGGCGCCGATCTTCGACGATGACCCCCGTGTGGCCAAACCACTGCGGGATCTCATCGCCGGGGCTAAAGGTGGCCAGGCTGATGACCAGATCCTGGGGTTGACTCTCTCCCTGTCCCCAGGGCGTTTGATGAGCCTCGGCCGTAGCCGTCAGGCCCGAGAAGCCGACCCCGAGCACCAGGATGGTGAGCGCAATCATCTCAAAGAATCGCCGCGAAGTGATCAAAACGTATATCCAAGGTTGAAGTGAAAGCTGCCGAATCCCTCTCCGGGACGGCGGTCGAGCACCATACCGTAATCGAAGAGCAAGGGTATCTGATCGACGAGTAGATAACGCAAGCCGATTCCGGCGGCGCCCCGAAACTGACGAAACGGCTCGTCTTCGGGAAAGGCGTTGTCATAGCACTGACTGCCGGATCGTTGGTTATCGTCATCGAAGCAATCCACCAACATGCCGACATCGAAAAACGTCGCCCCGTAGAGGCTCCAATTTCGCACCAGCGGATATCTCAACTCCAGATTATAATTGACCATAAACTCTCCACCAGTCGGCTGTTGCAGCTCCCCCACGGGTCCCAACGAATTGCCCGAGAAGCCACGGACGCTGCCGACGCCGCCGAGATAAAACCGCTCGTCGGGAGGGACCAGGGTCTGTCGATCAAAGAGCGGTACGATCTGGCCCACCCGCACGCCCTGACCGAGGGTGAAGTCATTCCAGAATCGGAAGAAGACGCTGGCGGCGATGGAGAGGCGCCAATAGCTGTCGCCGATGAGCTCCTCTCCGCCCTGGGCCAGGGCGTCACCGCTGACCAACTCCGGCTTAAACTGGAGGTGAAATCCGCGGGTTGGATTCAGAGGGCTGTCCCGGCGATCCAGGGTCAACTCCGGTAATAGCTTCGCCGTGGCCCGTCGGGGCGAAAAGATTCGCTCTCCGTTGACCCGCAGATCGTTGGGGGTCCAGGTCGCGGCCTGCTTCGCCTCTACCCCCATGGTAACGAAGAAGCGCTCCAACCACTCCGCTAATTCCTTTCGCAACTCCAGACGCAGGCCCCACTCCTCGCGTAAGACCTGATCGGTGGTCACCCCCAGTTGATCGATGAGGTAAAAGGGAGTGATCGTCAAAAAGAGCTTATCGATGCCGGTTTGCCCTTTCAAAAACCGGGGATGGTTATAGATCAGCTCGGCACCCAGAAGATAATCCAGCCCGGTGACCCCGGAAGCCTCTCCTCCTCGAAGACGAGTCAGGTCGAGGGTGTCCATCGCTCCGATAAGGCGAGGCCGAAATCGTTGGCCCGAGCCCATCAGATTATTATTGGTGTACTGCGTCTCCCCCGTCAGAAGGAGGCGACGGCTATCGCTTGCCGGGTCCCGGCCCTCCACCCCGAATCGAAAGTCCATAAAATGGGTTCGAGACTCCTCCACGCTGATGATCAGCGAGGCCACCTGGTCGTAGCCCGGGGCCTCTTCATCATCGAGGCCGATGGTCTCGATGCTCACCGAATCAAAGAGTCCCAAGGAGCGCATATTGCCCTGCCCCTCGATCAGCTCCTGGACGTTGAGCAATTCTCCGGTCTCCACCGGCAGCTCTCGAAAGATGACCCCGGAGCGAGTCTTGAAATTGCCTTTGAGGAGTACCTCCCCGATCCGGACCCGGGGGCCCTCGTCGATCTCGTGCTGAATGATGATCTGCTCATCGACGACGCCGTCCTCAAATTGGCACTCCTCCGAGCGAACCCGGCGCTCACAGACCAGTGTCGGTGTCGCCCCCTCTCGCCATTGGCAGGCGCCGTCGATCAACTCCTCAAAGCTGGTGCGCTGGCACATCGGAGGAAGTCGAGGGGAATCACAGGCGATTCGCTCTCCTCCCAGGCGCCGGCAACTGGTTCGAACCTGGGCCCGGGGATAGCCGATGGTGCCGTAATATTGGGAGATCCGGGAGTGATCGGCCCGCACCTCCAGGGGCACAAAGGGGGCTTGCCTTTTCACCTGCAGAAGCCGTTGGATCCGCCCCGGCGCCACCACCTGATATCCCGTCACGTCGACGCGCTCCACCGTGGTCTGCTCCCCTTCATCGATGAA
>SKNI01000238.1 GCA_007120615.1 Myxococcales bacterium
CGAGATTTTGACCCATCGGGATAAAGACTCCAAGCTCGACACCCACGAAGGCAGCATCGTGGGAACCCCTGCATTTATGCCTCCCGAGCAGGCCCGAGGAGCTCTGGAGACCATGGGGCCCACCGCCGATGTATACTCATTGGGCGCGATTCTATTTATGGTCCTCGACGGCCGGATGCCTTTTGAGGGACGGAGCGCTCCGGCGGTGATCTTTCAAGTCCTGGATGGCATCGATCGCCGACCCGGGACGGGGCTAGGTGCGCCGGTAGATCTGATCGAGATTTGCCTGCAGGCCATGAGCACTGATCCGGCCAAACGTCCGCCCAACGCCTCTGAATTTGCCCGGGCGATCGCGCAGTGGAGAGATGGCTCCAACCGTCGAGAGAAGGCGTTTTTCTTCATCGAAGAGGCCGATATCTTATTGCCTCATATCGAAAACCTTCGTGAGCGGGCCCAGACACTTAAGGATCAATCTCGAGATATCTTGACCGCCGTCGACGCCAGCGCTCCCGTCTCCGAGAAACGGGTCGCCTGGAGCCTGGAGGATGAAGCCGAATTCTTAACGAGAGAAGCCGGCGCCAGACGGGCTCGGGCGATTCATTTTCTGGAATCAGCCCTTGCCCATATTCCGGACCTCAAAGAAGCCCACGAACGACTTGCGGCCCTCTATCTCCAGGACCACAAAGAGGCCGAACAGGCTCGCAACACCTCTCGGGCCACCGTATTGGAGGTCTTCATCAGAGCCCATAATACGGGGCGCTTTGACGAATACCTGGAGGGCCAGGGCTTCCTCAATTTATTCACCAACCCCGCCGGCGCTCGCATCGAGATCTACCGCTATGTCCAAAAAGATCGCCGACTCCTGCCCGGGCTGCAGCGGTTTCTGGGGCTGGCTCCGCTCATCGATGCCGAGTTGGCCATGGGGAGTTATCTTCTCGAGATCCGCGCCTCCGGCCGGGACCCGGTGCTCTACCCTGTCTACATCGGTCGCCAGAAGACCTGGACCGGAACTCCCCCGAATAAGGAGCAACCCCTGGCTCTTGACCTCCCGGAACAGGGAGAATTGGCCGACGATGATATCTACATCCCCGGCGGCAGGTTCTGGCGAGGGGGAGATGAGCGGGCTACCAACGGATTCTCCCGCTCCGAGCCCTGGGTGGACCCTTTTATCATCAAGAAATATTCCGTGACTCACGGTGAATATCTGATCTTCTTAAACGAATTAGTCGATGACGGGCGTATCGATGAGGCCGAGAAATATTGTCCTCGAAGCTCCGGAAATCTTGGCCCCGGTGCCGATGCCTCCCTCTATTCTCGAGACGAATTCGGCCACTTTCACCCCGATAGAGAGAGCAAAGACTACTCCGAGATTCCAATCCACCTTATCGACTGGCACAGCGCTCGAGCCTACGCCGCATGGTATGCTCGACGCACCTCAAAACCCTGGCGACTTCCCACGGAGAACGAATGGGAGAAGGCCGCCCGCGGCGTCGATGGTCGCTTCTACCCCTGGGGTGATTTTCTCGATCCCACCTGGTGTCGAATCCTTCAGAGTTCCCGTCAGATTCCCCATCCGGTAAGCATTTTGGAGTATCCCGATGATGTGAGCCCCTATGGAATGCACGGGGCAGCCGGAAATATACGAGATTGGTGTCTTCCCAACGATCCTGCCGAGATGGACGACCCCAACTTCCTGGCTGCTTTTCGCGGTGGCTGCTGGTTTAGCACTCCCGAGATGTGCCGTCTGGCGAGCCGTGAGCAAAAATCTCCGGACTCTCGCTCTGCGGGCACCGGATTTCGCCTGGCCCGGGATTTCCCTCCTTCCAGAAGTCATCGGTGACTTCACAGGGAGCACTACACTGGAAGGGCAGCCTTCAACGCGATATCGCTACGCATATGGCGGCCTTCAAAGTCGATCTTCACCGCTTCTTCGTATGCCTTCGCTCGTGCCGTCGCTACGTCCGGTCCGGTGGCGACCACTCCCAAAACCCGACCACCGTTGGTCACGGCGCCCCCGGCTTCGACCTTTGTTCCGGCGTGAAAAACCAGGGTGTCGACCTGGTCTAAGCCGCTGATCGCAAAGCCCTTCTCGTAGCTTGTCGGGTACCCGCCGCTTGCAAGTATGACGCAGACCGCGGCGCCCTCCTTCCACTGCAACTCAACCTGATCGAGTCTGCCCTCGGCGGTGGCCAGCAGGACTTCGAAGAGGTCGGTCTTCAGAAGTGGCAAGACCACCTGAGTTTCGGGATCTCCGAAGCGAGCGTTAAACTCGATGAGTCGCGGTCCATCGGTGGTCATCATCAACCCGGCGAAGAGAACTCCCGAGAACGACCGACCTTCCTGGACCATCGCCCGGGCCGCCGGCTCGATAATGGTCTCCACGGCCTGCTGGAGTTGAGCCCGACAGATCTGGGGCACCGGCGCGTAGGTGCCCATGCCACCCGTATTGGGGCCTTCGTCACCGTCGTAGGCCGGCTTATGATCCTGAGCTTCGATCATAGGTCGCACCGTGTCGCCGTCGACGAAGGCCAGAATCGAGACCTCCTGTCCGGCCAAAAACTCCTCGACGATGATGCGCTCTCCGGCGTCCCCGAACGCCCGCTGGAGCATGATCTTGTCTATTGCCGCCTCGGCCTCTTCCAGCGTCTCGGCGACGATGACACCTTTTCCGGCGGCCAATCCGTCGGCCTTTAATACAATCGGAGCGCCCTGCTCCCGAATATAAGTCAGCGCTCTCTCGGCATCGTCGAAGGTCTCATAGGCCGCCGTAGGAATGCGGTATTTGTGGCAGAGATCCTTCATAAAGATCTTGCTGCCCTCGATCTGAGCGGCGGCCTTATTGGGCCCAAAGACCTTCAGACCCATCCCCTGCAGATGGTCCACGATACCGTCGGCCAGAGGGTCATCGGGTCCCACGACGACGAGCCCAACCTCCTTTTCCAGGGCGAATTGACCGAGGCCGTCGAAGTCATTCACGGAGATCGGCACCAACTCGGCCAACTCCTGAATTCCACCATTTCCGGGAGCGCAGAAGATCTTATCGACGCCCGAACTTCTAGAGAGTGCCCAGACGATAGCGTGCTCTCGACCGCCGCTTCCAATGACCAACACTCGCATAACTCACCTCAATGCTTAAAGTGGCGCATTCCCGTACATACCATGGCGATGCCGGCTTCATCGGCGGCGACGATGGACTCCTCGTCGCGAATGGATCCGCCGGGCTGAATGATCGCCGTGATTCCCGCCGCCGCTGCCGTATCTACCGTATCGCGCATCGGAAAGAAGGCATCCGACGCCATCACCGAGCCTTTTGCCCGGTCGGCGGCTTCGCTGATGGCGATCTCTGCCGCTCCGACGCGGTTCATCTGCCCCGCTCCGATGCCCACGGTCATCGTCTCATGAGCCAGGATGATGGCGTTGGATTTGACGTGCTTGACCACCTTCCAGGCGAATTTCAACGCTCGCTCCTCTTCTGGCGTCGGCGCCCGTTTGGTGACCACATTCCAGTCTCCATCGGCGAGGATCCCAGAGTCGGCGGATTGAATCAGCGCACCGCCTCGAATGGCCACCAATTTATCCGTGGGAGCCTGCACGCCGCCCTCTTCTGAATCATTGTCGCCGATCGACAAAAGCCGAAGATTCTTCTTTCGCTGCAAAATCTCCAGGGCCGCCGGCTCAAACGACGGAGCCAGGACGATCTCCAGAAAGAGCTCATTTAACTGAGCCGCCGTCGCTTCATCCACCGGTCGATTCAGCGCGATGATCCCGCCAAATATCGACACCGGGTCCCCTTCGCGAGCCCGAGAGAACGCCTCGCTCATCGACTCTCCCAGTCCGACTCCACAGGGATTCATATGTTTGACCGCCACCGCTGCCGGCTTGTCGAACTCCCGGACCATCTCCAGTGCGGCGTTGGCGTCGTTGATATTATTATAAGAGAGCGCCTTTCCATGGAACTGCTTTGCCCCCGGAAGCCAACCCGGCGCCTCCAGGGGGTGGTGATAAAAGGCCGCTTTCTGATGGGGATTCTCGCCGTATCGAAGGGTTTGAGCCTTCTCATAAGTTACGGTCAGGGCCTCAGGCCACTCCTCACCGCCGACCTGGTCGGTCATATATTGGGCGATCAAAGCGTCGTAGGAGGCGGTGTGGCGAAAGGCTTTTGCCGCAAGGCGGCGCCTGGTTTGCTCGGTGACTTCGCCCTCGTCGAGCTCTCCCAGGACTCCTTCGTAATCGGCGGAGTCCACCAGCACCGTGACCTTCTGGTGATTTTTCGCCGCCGCCCGAATCATGGTGGGACCGCCGATATCGATATTCTCCACGGCGTCCTCAAAGGTGAACCCCGGCCGACGAATGGTCTCTTTGAAGGGATAGAGATTGACGCAGACCAGGTGGATATCAAAGAGCTCCAGATCGGCCATCTGCTCTTGATGGTCGTCGCTGGAGGTGGCCAGCAGACCGGCGTGAATCGCAGGGTGCAGCGTTTTTACGCGACCGTCGAGGATCTCCGGAAAGTCCGTGATCTCCGAGACGCCTCGAACAGCCACCCCGGCCTCCGTAAGCGTTAGTTTCGTCCCGCCGGTGGAGAATATCTCAAAGCCTCGCTCCACCAGGGCTCTCCCAAATTCGGCGACTCCCGTCTTATCACTGACGCTGAGTAAGGCTCTCTTCTTTCGGGGCAATAAATTCATGACTCCAGACTCCTCTCGGGGGTACTTTTCGATGATGAGGCGGGTAAGATTCGAACCTTTTGACCATCACATTCCACGCGACCGGCGGCGAAGAGCGCCACTACTTCGCCGAGCATCTCGTGTTCCACGGCGTGAAGGGTCTCTTCGAGTTTGGCTCGCGAAATGCCTTCGGGCACCGGAAATGATCGCTGTGCCACGATGGGTCCCGTATCGAGCCCTTCGTCCACGATATGAACGGTGGCGCCCGTGACTTTGACGCCAGCCTCCAAAGCCTGCCCCAATGCGTCGAGACCCGTAAAACTCGGCAATAACGAGGGATGTAAATTGATCATTTTATGGCGCCAGGCGCTCACCAATTCCGGACCTAAAATGCGCATATACCCGGCCAGAACGACCAGCTCGGCATTGCATTCGGCCAACGAGCGGCCGATGGCTTCTTCCATGGCTTTGCGACTCTCATAATCCTTACGAGGAGCCAGAAATACGGGGATATTCATCTTCCGGGCTCGCTCCACGGCGCCGCAAGAGGGCTTATCGCTGACCAGCAGCACCACGTCGATGGCCAGACTGCCCTCCCGGGCCCGGTCGGCGAGCATCTGAAAATTGCTTCCGTTGCCACTGGCAAATACAGCGACCCGCATCTTCTGAGACTCTTTCATCGGTTCAGCCCCTCGAAGAGCGGCTCTTCGCCGACCAATCGAAAGCCCACATCTCCTGGCTGAACAAGCCCGATGGGAACGACCGTCTCCCCGACCTCTTCCAAGATCTTCGTCGCCTCGTCCACGTCTTCTTCGCCGACGATCACGCACATCCCGATGCCGCAATTGAACGTCTGGATCAGATCGTCCTCCGACAAATTACCGAGACCGGCCAGCCACCGAAAAACCGCCGGCACCTCCCAGCTTCCCCGACTCACTTCCGCGCACAACCCGGAGCCCAGCGTCCGAGGAAGATTCTCATCGAGCCCGCCACCGGTGATATGAGCGAGCCCTCGGACCTCGATCGACGAGCTCTGAAGCGCGTTAACGGCGGCAATATAGATCCGCGTCGGCGTAAGCAATAACTCGCCCACAGTCGAGGATCCTCCACCATCATCTCGCCCCCCCCTCCACCCCTGGATCTCCCGTAATTCTGCGCCGATGTCGGTCTCTCGGTCAGTAAAGAGGAGCTTTCTGACGAGGGAAAATCCGTTGCTGTGAAGCCCGCTGGAGGCGAGGCCTAAAATCACGTCGCCCGCCCTGGTTCGGCTGCCGTCGATCATCTTCGCGCGGTCCACCACACCCACGGCGAATCCGGCGATATCGTACTCCCCGTCAGCGTACATATCGGGCATCTCCGCCGTCTCCCCGCCGACCAGCGCGCAGCCGGCCAACTGACAGCCGTCGGCGATTCCGCTGACCACCTGCTCGGCGACGCCGGGGTCGAGCTTTCCCGTAGCAAAATAGTCGAGAAAAAATAGCGGCTCGGCGCCCTGAGCGGCGATATCGTTGACCACCATGGCCACGCAATCAACGCCGATGGTGTCGTGTTTATCGAGAGCAAACGCGACTTTTAGCTTGGTCCCCACCCCGTCGGTTCCCGATACCAGCACAGGCTCCTCATAGCGCTCGGCGTCGAATCGAAAGAGCGATCCGAAAGCCCCGAGACCGGTGAGCACTTCGGGCCGCATCGTGCGGGCCCCGTGGCTCTTCATTCGCTCCACGGCTTTTCGCCCCGCCTCGATATCGACCCCGGCCTCTTTATACGCATCGCTCATCTTGGCTCCTCCATCACTGCGGTTCCGTTTCCACCGGGCCTCGCCAGCTGGTCAATAATTGCTGCACCACGTCTTCGTCGTGATTCGTGGGAGCCGGGTATTCGTTGGTGAAACAGCCCAGACAATGTCCTCGATCGGGGCTGTCCACCACATCCCGACCGATGGCCTCTACCATTCCCTCTTTGCTGAGAAAGTAGAGCGAGTCAGCGCCGATCTTTTTTCGCATCGACTCCACGTCGTGATTGGCGGCCATCAAATCCTTTCGGCTCGGCGTATCGATGCCGAAAAAGCAGGGGTTTCGAAACGGTGGCGAGCTAATTCGAACGTGGACTTCGGCTGCGCCGGCTTCGCGAAGGAGCTGGACGATCCGAAGTGACGTGGTCCCTCGAACGATGGAATCATCGAGCATCACGACCCGCTTTCCCTCCACCACTTTGCGGACCACGGCGAGCTTCATTTTGACGCCCTGCTCCCGAAGGGACTGGCTGGGTTGGATGAAGGTCCGCGCCGTATAACGGTTTTTAATCAGGCCCAATTCGTAGGGAATCTCAGCCTGTTCGGCGTAGCCAATGGCCGCCGAGAGACTGGAGTCGGGAACGCCGGTGACCAGATCGGCTTCCACAAATGCTTCTTCTGCCAGTCGTTTTCCCAGACGCTTTCGAGCGGAGTGCACGTTGATGCCGTCGATATCGCTGTCCGGGCGGGCAAAATAGACGTATTCCATGGTGCAGATGCCCCGGCGGGCGGGCGGCGCAAATTGGACGGAGCGAAAGCCTTCCCGATCGAGGATGATCATCTCTCCGGGTCGTACTTCCCGAACATTCTCCCCACCGACCACATCGAAGGCACAGGTCTCCGATGCAAATAGGGTCGCGTCGTCTCGCTTACCCATCGAAAAGGGCCGAAACCCATTGGGGTCCCTGGCCGCGATCAGACTATCGTTGGTGAGGATCAAAAACGCGTACGCTCCCCGCACTCGCTGAAGAGCATCTCGTATCGCCCCTTCCGTGGTCTTTTCCCGAGACCTGGCGATCAGATGTGCCAGGACCTCGGTGTCCGTGGTGGTCTGAAAGATCGAGCCGTCGTCCTCCAACTCATCGCGCAACTGACCGGCGTTGGTCAGGGTTCCGTTGGTGGCGATGGCCAGCTCTCCGCCGCGATAGCGAAAGATCAG
>SKNI01000417.1 GCA_007120615.1 Myxococcales bacterium
CAGACGATCTGGCCACCACCAGACAGGCCGTGGCTCCGTCCAGCATGGTGATCTCCAGAAGCCAGTGGGGTGCTATCGACCCCGGCAATACCTGCAGCGGCCTCAATACGCCGAACCGTATGGCAATTCATCATACCGGGATCCCGTCCAATGATGGAGGCGATCCGGCAGCCCGAATGCGACAGATGCAGAGCTACCACATCAATAACCGTGGATGGTGCGATATCGGCTACCACTTCGTGGTCTCCCAGAGCGGGCTGATCTTTCAGGGCCGCTCCAACTCCCGGGAGATCGGAGCGCACGTGGGCGGTCACAACACCCGCAATCTGGGCATCAGCTTCATCGCTAATTTCAACAGTCAGACGCCCACCGGTACTCAACTCGACACGGGCGCCAAGATCATGCGCTGGGTCCACGACACCCACGGCGTACCCTTGAATCGCGACAATATCCTGGGCCATCGGGAGCACTCCGGGCAAACCACCAATTGCCCCGGCGACAATATGATCCCCATGATCGACGAGTTGATCCGCCGCGCCGGCTCCGACGACGAGCCCGAGCCCCCGCCGGCCGGCGGATGCATCCCCAGCGCCGACGACGACGCCTCCAATAATTTCTTTAAGGACTTCCGAAGCGACGCGACGGGCTACGATGAAGCCATCCTGCTCTATAACGCCAATATCACCCGCGGTTGCAGCGCCGATCCAGCCATGTTCTGCCCCAACTGCCCTCTTACCCGGAGCCAGATGGCCACACTTCTGGTCCGGGCTGCCAATCTGGACATCTCCAACCCTCCCTCCCAGGCGACCTTCGATGACGTTCCCCTGGGCCATCGAAACTTCGAGTATATCGAAGCCGCGGCCGCCGCCGGAATCACTTCCGGCTGTGACGCCGATAATTTCTGTCCGGGAGACGAGATCACCCGCGCTCAGTTGGCCACCATGATTCACCGCGCGGCCGGCTGGCCAGACGAGATCGCCGCCGACGCTCCTTCCTTCGATGACGTCGGTGCCAGTTCCACCCATTACGCGGCCGTTGAGACCCTGAAACAGCGCTGCGTCACCCAGGGCTGCGGCGACGGCAGCGGCTTTTGCCCCAATAATAGCGTCACTCGCGGGCAGGCCGCGGTCTTTATCGCTCGCGCCTTTAATCTGGAAAATAACAACCCCTGCGCCGAGCCGGGAGGGTGCGATGCCCATGCCGCATTTGGCACCGACGACTCTCTCTTTGCCGATTATCCCACCGACGCGTTCGGATATGACGAGGCAGCCCTGATCTTCAACGCCGGGATCACCCTCGGCTGCTCGGCATCGCCCACCATGTTCTGCCCCAATTGTTCGACGAATCGGCGCCAGATGGTGGTCTTTTTAGCCCGGGCTGCCGACCTGGACGTCTCCAACCCTCCGGCCACCGCCACGTTCTCCGATGTCAGCCCGGACTCTTCGGGATTTGCCGAGATCGAAGCCGCCGTAGACGCCGGAATCGTCAGCGGATGCGGAGACGATCAATTTTGCCCCACCGATCTGGTAACCCGAGCCCAGGTGGCCACCATGATCGCCCGAGCGCAGGACTGGAGTCCGCTGGACCCCACGACCTCTGATTTCGACGACGTCGCCGTGGGCACGACCCACTTTGACGGGGTCCAATCCCTCAAAGATCACTGCGTCACCCAGGGCTGTGCCGCCGGAAGATTTTGTCCCTCCGGAAACGTCAGCCGAGCCCACACGGCGATCTTCTTGGCCCGGGCTTTTAACCTCGACGGTATCAACCCATGCGCCGACGCTCCCGGCTCCGGAGACGGCCCCGTAACCGATCCCGACACCGACCTCGACGACGAGGACGAAGACGATCCCGTCGACACTTGCGCAGGCGTAGATCCCGACTTTCAAGATCCCACCTGCGTTGACGACGACGGCACTGGAGACGGAGACGGCGGAACAGGAGACGCAGACGGCGGCACGGGAGACGCAGACGGCGGCACTGGAGATTCAGACGGCGGAGAAGGAGACCTGGCCGATCCTATCCCCGGCGACGGCGACGACGATCCGGACACCGACGGAGATCCCTCTCTTGATGACGACAACCTCAGCGCAGAAAGCGGCTGTGCTTGTTCTACGACCGCCCCCTTTGACTCCTCATTTGGTCTCTTATTGATCGCCTTTGGACTCTTCGCTATTCGTCGGCGAAAGACCGCAAAATCTCAGTGATCTTCGAGACCTGCTCCGGCCGATCAAGAGCTCGCCATTGCAAAATGGCGAGCTCATACGAGCGCCTGGCCAGCGCCTTACGACCCGCTTCCAGAGCCATATCTGCGCCCCACCGGGCGACGCGTGCCAGATCGGAATGGGCAAACGACTTATCGCCCAGATGAACCCAGGCCTCTTCGATGCACCTCTCGAACTCATCCCACCGCTCCTGGAACGCCGCGATTGGCAGCATGGCGGCCCGCACCGCTCCGACATAACCCACACTATCGGTCGCTCCCGCCCGAAGCAGCGCCTTTTGGAGATAGGGAAGAGCCTCCGAAAACTTCTCCTGCTCTAACATCGTCAGACCGAGGTTAAAGTTGGTGAGCACCAGATCTCCGACCCCGATACGTTCTCGAACGGCGTTGGCCTGAAGATAATACTCCTCAGCCCGGGCAAAGTCTTTCTGCTCCCGATGAATCTCTCCGAGATTGGTAAAACAGGCCGCCACCGCCGTGCTATCGCCGACGCGCTTAAAAATCTCGAGCGCCTGCGTCGTGAAATAGGGATCGTAGACGATTCCCAGACGGAGAAGAGCCATTCCGTAGGTGTGTTCGTCATCTAAGTGTTCTGCGCGTCTCACAGCCTCCTCGCCGGCCTGTCGGGCCTCCTCGGCGTCTCCTTTTCGGTGCATATACACGGCGATCTCCGAGAGCACCTCGGCGGCGCCCCGCCGGTCGTTTGCCTCTTCATATAACGCCAGCGCCTGCTGCGCACAGCCCAGCCCCAGCGCCATCTCTCCGCGAACCCGGGCATTGGTGCTTCGACAGTGCAGACAGCGAGCCAATAAACCTGTCCACCCATTCTTTCGACAGACCGGTTCGATGCGATCGAGGATCTCCACCGCGTCGTTGAGATCATGGGTTCGATTCCCCAGCGCGACCCGCGCCAGTTGGGCTTCAATGGTGCGCCGGTCTTCATCGGTAATTCCCAGATGCCGACGGGTATTCTCAAAGAGCGTCAAAAAGGCCTGCGCGGCCTCCGAATTGCAAGTCATCCAATAATGGCGAAGGCTTCGAAGCAGGATGGGCAGCGCCTCCTCATAGAGCCCGGCCGCCAGACAATGGCGAGCCAGACGCGGGGCCAGGGTGCTCTGAGAGACATCGTAGAGGTCCTCCAACATGCGAACACAATGGCCGTGATGATGACGTCGTCGTTGATCCTCCTCGGCGATTCGCTCTAACGTTTCTCGGAGAGCTCCGTGAGCAAATACCCAGCTCTCTTTCTCAATTCTACCCAGTGAATGAGAGAGCAAGAGATCCAATAAATCCGGTGGGACCTGAACTCCGGCGAGCTTGCAGATATACTCCCACTCCCGAAAATTGACCGTTTCTCCAAGAGCAGCAGCCAGCTCAAGAATATGAAGTACCTCATCCGTCGAGGCCTCTCGACTTTGCCCGGCCACCTTCTCCAGGCGCTGCACCAGGAGTTGATGAATCGTCTCCGGAAGTAGCGCGTCTTCTCCATCGCGCAGGCGAAAACCCTCTTCGCCGAGTTCCAGAATCCCTCGTTCCACCCAGTCGCCGACGAGTTGAATGGCAAAGAGAGGATTTCCCGCCGTGCGACGAGCGACCTGTCCGGTCAGCGTCGGCTCCAGTCCCAGAAGATGTTGAATCAACTCCTCGTGATTCTCATCGCTCAACGGCTCCAGCCGCTCTTCTTGAACCAGCGGCAAACTCTTCAACTGCCGAAGATACTCGCCGGCGAGGGGGTAATCCTCCAATAACTCGTCGCGGACCGTGATCAGGACAAATAGCGGTAAATCCCGAGAGGCCTCCTCAAAGAGAAAGCGAACGAAATGAAGACTTTCAAAGCCCCAGTGAATATCATCAAAGAGCATGAGGATCGGACGCTCTCTACTCAGCCGCTGAAGAAGCCGTTGAAGGACCAGATATTTCTCGCGAGGAGTCGAGAATCGCACCCGAGAAGTATTCTCATCGAAATTCGGATCGGCACCGGGCGCCAGGATTTCGGTGAGCGCCAGACATTGATGATATTCATCGGAGCCGAACACTTCCCCATCGCTGTAGATAGTTCGAAGGCGTTGAAAGATCTCGTCTCGACCAAGTCCGGTACAGGAGAGAAAGTCGGAGAACATACGACTGATCCCCTGGGCGGGGCTTAGAATCGGGCTATGAGTAGCCTTCATGAAATCAGCGGCGCCCACCTCATGGCCCCGCTCCACCATCCAATTGGCCAGGCGGGTCTTTCCGATACCCCGGGGACCACTCAAAATCACGGCGTGGGGCCGGCCGGTATGCCTGGTATCGGACATCGCCTGCCACATCCTGTCACGCTCCTTCTGGCGCCCCACCAGCCGGATTTCGCGAATCGTAAACAGTCCCAGACCGACCCCCATCAATTGTCTGGATTCCTGTGAGGACTCCTGATAGCGCCAGGTATCGGGCACCGGTGGTCGACTTCTCTCCCGCCTCACAGCATCTGCGTTGACCTCTCCTTCGGTGAGCATCAGAGTTTCCCGCAACACCCCGGTGGGCTCGGAGTCGATCAATGTCTTCTCCGGGTCTGTCGTCTCGTCGATGGAAATCCCCGTGACCAGGGTGATCAGCCGGGTCGGTGATGCTCCTCCCATCCTCGCCAGATCAAAGGCCGCGTCTGCCGCCCATCGATACCGCTGAGCCGGATTTTTGGCGAGCACTCGAAAAAGCCAGCGACCAAACTCCTGAGGCAGATCCATGGCCGTCTCCACCGGCGGCAGGGGGTCGTGGAGATGGGAGTGAAGGATGTTCTTGATCCCCCCCTTCCCAAAGGGCGCGTCACCTGTGGTCAGCCAATACGCCAGACAACCCACAGCGTAGAGATCCGTCCAGGGACCCTGATCACGAGTCGCCCCATGGATCTGCTCGGGCGCCATATATTTGGGCGTCCCCATCATCTTTCCCTCGTCGCCCTGTCCCCACTGGGAGCCTCTCAGGACGTGGGCCAGGCCGAAATCAGCCAGCTTTAACGTGGGGCCCTTTTCGCCCCGGATAAATAGTATATTGGCCGGCTTCAGATCGCGGTGAATTACCCCTCGGGCGTGAGAATAGGCCAGCGCATCGAGAATCTGCATCAGAATCGTTCGGGTTTCGGCCCAGCCCAGAAAGTCGTGATCGATATTCGCCAGCGATGACTCGGCATATTCCATCACCAAAAAAGGACTCCCCGCCACCATATAGCCTTCGGTCACCTCCTGAGCACCCTCGGGAACGGCCCCACTATCGAAGACCCGAATGATCCCATCGTGGTTCAGTCGCGCCATCGCCCGAACCTCGCCCCAGAACGCCCGCTGCGCTTCCTTCTGGCGAGCGTGCTTGGCCACCATCACCTTGATGGCGACGGGAAACCTCTCGTGGATATGCTCCGCATACCACACCACCCCCATGCCACCTTTACCCAGCGGCCTTCGAAGATGAAATGACCCGAGTTGTAAATCTTTCGCCATAGCGAGGCCTACTGAGAACGACTTCTACTGGCCATACTAACGGCTGCAACATCCCTTGCCTATCAGTCCTTCTTGCCATCGGGCACGATGCACCGCGAAAGATCAAAGAACATAAAGATCAAAGCCTTCTCCTGAGGAGTCAATCCGCTGGAGGTGCATCCTGTGGGAAAAGGGTGCGAGGGGGAGGAGTTATCTCCGGCGGCGACGTGAATATCGCTGAACACGACCCGACCGCATTGCTCCTCAGGCTCTTCATCGATGGGAGTATTGAAGGTGAAATATTGGGTGCGATTGCTGTCGATCCAGATCCATTGCTGGGCCAGCTCTTCATTGATCGATTGAATCGTGGCCCGGGCCTCTTGAATCGGCAATTGCCCCTCCGGAGTGGTGCCGGTGGCGAACATCCAATCTCGCAACATCTCCCCTTTCTCAAAAGAGGTGTCAATATGACCAACCGTGGCGTTGGTAAAGGTGCTCTCCCAATTGGCCACCGATTGAAAATCCGACGGGCCCTCGTTTAGCCACACATTATGCCAGTGCGATAAAAAGACCCGGCCGCCCAATTCAGTGAAGTCCCTGAGGGCGTCTCGAGCAACTTCGGGCTTATCGTTAGGAAATGATTCTCCTTCGCAGGAGTGAATGACGATATCGTAGGGGAGCAAATTATCGAGATCGTCCCACCATTCGTGAGAGGGGGTAAACGAAGCGCCCCCGTGGAGCGATTCGTGGAACCGATTCGTACCGCCGCGACCGGCAAAGAGGTGAATTCGGCCGTCTCCCTGATCGCTTGTGATCTCGTTGGCGCTGATTCCAATTTTTCGAAGCAGGCACTCCATCGCGTCCCACCCACCGGTGGTCAAGGCCATCCTCGGCATATCGCCTTCATGCCGACTTCGGGGCAATCGGGTCAGGCTCGGATCGGGGATGGGGTTTTCCACACAGGGCTCAACAAGAGGAATAGCGACCTTTTTTCTCCACTTACCCACCTCGATGACCAGGGGAATATCGTTTCCTGCAGGCACATTGATCAGCCGAAACTCACCATTTATATCGGTCGTAGTACTCGTCACCGGCATCAAAGGAAATTGATCTTCACAGCGCTCACAGGAGGCCCCGTCGACGATGGGTTGCAGCGGTTCTCTCGGGATATAAACGTTGACGTCCGGCAAAGGCAGCTCGCCCGACGGGATCGTCACCACGCCGGTGATCGACGTCGGCATCTGGCCCACGGGACAACTGACCTGCGTGCAATCAAAGCCCTCGCAATCGATGGGGCCGATCGGGTCACTATCGCCGTCACCGGTATCCTCGCCACCGATACCGGTATCGGCGTCAGAATCACCGTCGAAGTCCCCGTCGGTATCGCCGTCGGAGGTGCCCACTCGATCGCATCGATTAGTAACGGGATTCCAGACCTCCCCGCTCAAACAATCTCCTTCGCCGTTTTCGGCAGGGTCTACATCTTCGCTGCAGGCCATCGCGACGAACGAGAAGAGAAGTCCGGCGAAAATCGCCGTGGAACGAGAGATTCGCTGCGGGAAGTTGAGCTTTTGCACGGATAATCCTCACCAAATAATCAGACAATACCAACGAAGATGATGCCTGTTTCTTCGCCAGGGAGCAAGGATTTCGCTATATCCGATTGCGATCCCTCGGAGCGCGGACGTCCTCGTCTTTTCATGGGACACATTGTGGGAATCTGATTCACTTATCGGTGATCCGACGCGCTGTGGGTTGGTGGGGACCAATATAATACTTCCGATCGCCGCCTACTTTTCCCCTCGGCTCCAACTACGGCCTTTGGCGCCGGGGACATCCATGTCCTCGCCTGACAAAAAAAGCGCTTTTTTCTACGGCGATGACATGGATGTCATCGGCGCCAAACTCTGTTTAGCGGTTGCGGGAATTACGGACGTTATTTC
>SKNI01000158.1 GCA_007120615.1 Myxococcales bacterium
TAACGAGTTGTGAAACCCTTTTCAAAGGTTTTTTTTAACTCTCCGACAAATCTGCCAGGTTCTGGTGCTCGAGGAGGAGCAACTAGGTAACGTCTTGCTACGAGCCGGGGGCTCAATGGCCGGAGAATGCTTCTGAGAGCGACCCTGTCGCCGAGAGCGACGATGGTTGGGACCTGTTGACGGATTGTGATAACCTCAGCAGTGGCCAAAAGACTCGCAGTGACAGTTTTGAAGGCGAAGGCAGAAAATGCTCAGAAAGTTATCAGATATGGGGAGGTGGGCGGTTGTGGTAGCGGCTGGATTGGTGTTGGGGGCCCATCCTGCGATGGCTCAACAAACTTCGGGAGACCGACCGACCGCAGACGAAATCGCCGAGGACGACGATATTCTCGATGAACGCAGTGATTGCGACCGGTTTATCGAAGACTATACCCGCAGCTCCGCCCGCAAATTATGGCGAGGCCTCAACCGGGGAAATTGGAATTATAATCTGCAGGTGGTGCCGTTTTCCGACCCCGTTGAAGTGAAAAAAGAGGGTGAGGACGAAAAAATCATCCAATTTGAGCTCTTTCGGGAGGCCGACGGACGTATCGTGGGCGCAGTGGATCGACAACGAGAGTGGGAATTCACCTATCTCATCGCAATGTCTTCCATCGGTCCCATTATCGTCAGCCAGACCTGGCAGCCTCGCCATTTACGCGATTCCGGCCAGGCCTGCGAGCCGATCGCCTCCACGGTGGAGTGGCCCATTTCCAGTGCTCCCTCCGTTGATATGGAGCCCTTTCGCTACTGGGGTCTGCGGGTCAGTTGGAGGATCCCGCCGGTGGACCGAGCCGAGCGAGTTGATAAGACACCGGCCGAGGTCCTTCGTCAGGTGGTCGGGGAGCATGGAGGTGATAATCGGTGATGTTTTCCCTTTTTTACGCCTTCGTTGGTGTACCTTCGGATAGAGATGGGTTACGATCCAGATAGTAAAACCCGAATACTTAGAAAGATTGGCCGGGTCCATCCACTTTTGGTTTCCACCGGAAATCGGTAGAAATCGCAATGATGACCCAGATATCATGAATGGAGATTGTATGATGAAGAAGTTCGCGATGCTCGTATCAGCGGTTTTTGTTTTGTTGCTGGCCATCCCGGTCACTGCTCAAGCTCAGGAAGGCCGTCCGGCGGGAGTTGGCATTGGACTGGGCCAGGGAACTCTGGTCTCCGGTATATCTCTGAAGCACCACATGGGAGCGAACGCAATTCAAGGCGTGATCGGCTGTACTCGACAGTGGGCCGGTCGTTGCCACGGTGCCGGAGTTAGCGGTGATTTTCTGTTTAATATGCCGATCTTCTTTGAGGCTGACCCCATCGCGCTGGGCTGGAATATTGGCGGCGGCGCCGCAGTGGGAGTCGGCTGGGAGCGGTATCGCCATCGCAGTTACCGCCACGATCGATATTACGGTGCAGGGACCGTTCATGTGGCGGGACAATTCGTAGCCGGTCTGGAACTCATCTTCCCCACAAATCCCATCGATATCGTTTTGGAATGGCGCCCCCACCTTCGGGTCGCTCCATTCTTCGACCTGTGGCCCTTCGGTGGCGGAGCCCATATCCGGTTTTATCTGGGCTGATCCGGCCGGTGAGAACAATATAATAAAATAGGGGGGCTATTTCTTTCGATTGAGCAGTCGGGCGATGCGGCGGCAACTGGTATAATAGATGCTGGCACCTCGCTCCACTGCCGTCTTAAGACCCTGGCGAGGAGTCTGCAAAAGAGCCGTGCTCTGCCGACGACGTGCGGGCAGGTGATCTTGATCTTCTGCGGGGGGCGAATTGTTTTCTTCCTTGCGAATTGACTTCATAGCTGAAAGTTTAGCGCAGAAAATCATTTGATGAAACCGGCAATCAATTCTCAGGAGCCCGAAGATGAATGAAGAAAGAAGCTCAGAGACATTATTGAAAACCGTCGATCAAGATGGGATCTGCACCCTGACCATCAATCGCCCGGAAGCGATGAATTCGCTCAACGGGGAATTGGTCCAGGCTCTGCGAGAGCAATTCTACCAGCTGCGGTTCGACGATTCCGTTCGGGTCGTGGTGTTATGCGGTGGAGAGGGCCCGGCGTTTTGTGCCGGCGCCGACTTGAAAGAACGTTGCCAGATGAGTGAGGCCGACGTCCATCAGCGAATCGACGACTATCGAATCGCCTTTGATCTGATCGCCTCCTTGCCCAAACCCACCATCTGCGCCATCGACGGCTACGCCTTTGGCGGCGGCCTGGAGCTGGCGCTGGCCTGTGACCTTCGCGTGGTGGCGGCCGATACTCGAATCGGATTGACCGAGGTACAATTGGGGATCATTCCCGGAGCCGGTGGAACCCAGCGCCTGACCCGACTCATCGGAGTGGCGCGGGCGAAAGAGTTGATCTTTACGGGAGCTCGCATCGGAGGCATTCGGGCCGCAGAGCTTGGCATTGCCAATTATGCCGAACAGCCCGGAAAATTGATGGGCCGAGTTCGAAGCCTGGCCACAGATATGTTGATGTCCGCTCCCATCGCCTTGAAGCAGGCGAAATTCGCCATCGATTCGGGGATGGATGTCGACTTGCGAACCGGCCTGGATCTGGAGCGCGCTGCCTACTCCGTAACCCTGCCCACCGAAGATCGGTTGGAGGGGCTTGAGGCATTTCGAGAAAAGAGAAAGCCAAAATTTCAGGGAAAGTAACCAGACCCTTGCAGGAGCCTGACGATGAGTGACGTGGTGGATCCGAAAATTGAAGAACTCTCCGAACTCGACCAAGAGGTGCAAAAGCGGCGCGCCGAAATCGAATCCGGTGGCAAACCTAAATACCACGAGCGAGCAACGGAGCGGGGTAAGCTCTTCGTACGCGAGCGTCTAGCCCGGCTTTTGGACGACGGCCTGGAGATCGAGGATGGGGCGTTTGCCAATGTATTGGCCGGAGATCTCCCCGCCGACGGGGTGGTCACCGGTGTCGGGGCCATCGGTGGTCGAAGGGTAGCGGTCATCGCCAACGACTCCACGGTCAAAGCCGGCTCCTGGGGCTGGCGAACGGTGGAAAAGATCATTCGCATGCAGGAGACCGCCGAGAAGTTGCGGATTCCCCTGATTTATCTCATCGACTCCGCCGGAGCTCGAATCACCGATCAGCTGGAGATGTTCCCCGGCCGCCGCGGTGCGGGAAAGATCTTCTACAACCAGGTTCGGATGTCCGGGTTTATCCCCCAGGTCTGTCTGCTCTTCGGTCCCTCCGCTGCAGGAGGCGCCTATATTCCGGCCTTCTGCGATGTGGTGGTCATGGTCAAAGGCAACGCCTCGATGTATCTGGGCTCTCCCCGGATGGCCGAGATGGTCATCGGTGAGAAGGTCACCTTAGAGGAGATGGGCGGGGCGAAGATGCACTGCTCCAAATCCGGTTGTGGTGACGTCCTGGTCAAGGACGAAGACGAGGCCATTGAGTTCTGCAAAGATTATCTGAGCTATTTCCCGAGTCATTGTTTCGGAGAAGTGCCCACGCAAGAGCCCGCAGAGCCTCAGGAACAGAAGAAGACCCTCGATGAGTTGATCCCGATCAATCAGAATAAATCTTTTGATATGACGAAGGTTATCGCTCATATCGTGGACGATTCTGAATTTCTGGAGATCAAAAAGAAATTCGCCAGAGAATTGCTCACCGGATTTGCTCGTATCGACGGGCGTCCCGTGGGAATCGTGGCCAGCCAGCCTCGGTTTAAGGGAGGAGTTCTCTTTGTAGACTCCGCCGACAAGGGCGCCCGATTTATCTCGTTATGCGATGCCTTCGATATCCCGCTGGTCTTTCTGGCCGACGTGCCGGGCTTTATGATCGGAACGAGGGTCGAGAAAGAGGGCATCATTCGACATGGAGCCAAGCTCATCTCGGCGGTGAGCGAGGCGACGGTGCCAAAGATCTCGGTGGTGGTTCGAAAAGCCTATGGAGCGGGCCTCTACGCGATGTGTGGACCCGGCTTTGAGCCCGATGCGACTCTGGCCTTTCCGGAGGCGATGATCGCGGTGATGGGACCGCAGGCGGCGATCAACGCGGTATATGCCAGGAAAATTCAGGCTCTCCCCGAAGAAGAGCAGCCGGCTTATGTGGAGAAATTACGGGCCGAATACGAGCAGGATATCGATATTTATCGCCTGGCCAGCGAGTTGATCGTCGATGAAATCATCACGAAGGATGATCTTCGCGACCAATTGCGACGTCGCCTGGCGGTCTATGAGACCAAGAAGAAAGATTGGCCGGAGAAAAAACACGGTGTCACCCCGGTATAAATCCTTGGTCCTTTCGCCAGGGTGGCGAAAATGAAACGAGCGAAATCTGGAGCGTACGGAGAGTTCGATGGTGGAGAGTGAAGAGCGCGAGTCTGCTTCCCGGCTGGAGGAAACGATTTCCGAGATCGACGAATTGATCGCCGAGGGAGATCTGGACGGGGCCAGGGAAGCCATCGACGGGGCATTGCAAGCCCAGGGGACGGCCGGTGAACTATTGCTGCTCCGGGCCGAGGTGGCGCTGGAGTCCGAAGAGTACGGGGAGTGTGTCTCGGCCGCAGAAGACGGGCTATCAAAGATAGAAGATGACGAGACCGCCGCACAGCTTCTGGCGCTGGCCGGCTATGCTCGATTTTATCTCGATGAGTTGGACGAAGCGCGAGCGTCATTTAACGAGGCCGTCAAAAGAGGGGGAGCCTTCTGGAGCGCGCTGGTGGGTCGAGCGATGGTCCATGAAGACCTGCTCTTTTTTCGGGCCGCCATGCTCGATCTGGATCGGGCCATCGAGCTCGATGATCAGGAAGCCCAACCCTTCGCCATTCGGGGAAGCATTTATCTCCGTCGCGGAGAGCTGGAGTCGGCCAGCGGTGATTTTTCCCACGCCATCACCCTGGATCCAGAAGACGAGGAGTCCCGACTGAATCTGGCGCGTCTGTTGGCCATTGATCAACAGACTTCGGAAGCGGTCGAGACTCTTGAGCCGCTGGTAGAAGAGGGAGAAGATCCCGAATTCGTGATGCCCGCGGCCCTCTTGCGAAGTCAGCTGTCGCTGATGTTGGGCAGCACCGACGCGGCGAGCGAAGACGCCCAGGTGGCCATTGATGTGGCCCCCGACCAGCCCTGGGGCTATTTGCAGCTGGCTGCCAGTCACCTGACGGCCATGAACGCCGGGGACGCGATCGCGGCCCTGAAAGAAGCCGAAGATCGAGTCGATGATCTTCGCGATATACCGGATGTCTTTGTGTTGCGGGCCTCGGCCTATGAGCAATTGGACAAGCCCGAGAAGGCCCAGCAATTGCGCCAGGAGGCCGAAGGAACAGCCCGGTTGCCGCTGATTGTCTATGGCGAATGGCTCAATCCGGCACAGAATATCCCGATCAATCCCAGCAAACCGGTAGACGTGCGCCGGCTCTTGAGCCAGATCTTCGGGGACCCAGCAAACGCTCCCGAGGGATATGAAGAGGCGGTTCGCGAGGTCATCAGTCAAGTTCCGAAGATGATTCAGGACAATCCCGGGGTGGGACAGATTCGAGTCGAATTGCCTCATTTTGAGGGAATGGACGAAGCCCCCCGCAGTCTGGTGGTTCAGGTGGGCAATAAAAAGGGAGCGGCAGATGCGTGAGGTATTGCACCAGGGAGAAGGCCTTGTGATAGCACTTGTGGTCGATGACGAAAAAGCGATCGTCGAGGTGGAATCCGAGGCGTCGGGCCCGGACTTAAGTGTGGCCGACGAGGTGGTGATTGTCGTCGACGGAGAGCCCCAACCCTTGGAGGCTGACGGCCCCCGACGGGTGCAGGTGGTGCTTGGTGAAGCGGCAACGTTTGAAAACTCGTCGATGAGCCTTCTGGTGAGGGTTCACGAGTTTTTTGAAGGGTGGGAGTTTTACGCCGACGAGGCCTAATTTAGCATCAAATCCGGCGCACGATGATGGCGAGGGTCTCCATGCTTATCTCGGCCCAATTTTGTTTATACTCCATATCGGAACCCAGATCGTAGGTCTTGATATCCTCGGCGCAGAGATTTTCGATCATCATCAACTGGGCCAAACTTCCCGGTGAGTGGGAGCGATAATCATCGTCAAAGCTCATCTGCAGGCCTCGAAATCCGTCGTCGAAGATGCCGCCGAAGCAATAGGCGATGTCCACACCATCGAGGGTTAAGAAGAGAAACCGAAGCGAGTTTTGTCGGGCCAGTCGAGGGAGCATATCCCGGTAAAACGTCTTCATGGGGCCGTCGATGATGCCGGTGTCGGCGTCGGCCTTCCAGCTTTTATACTCCACCTCCAGTGCTCGATCGAGCAGCTTGATGCCGGCCGTCTCGGGATCGGCATCGGCGATATATTCTACGGCGATGCCCGTATCCATGGCCTGTCGTCGGGCTCGACGAAGATTGGCCCGGAATTTGGAGGAGCGGCGTCCCAAAAAGCCTTCGGTTCCCCCTTCCAGACTGGCGATTCTTCGAATCGAAGAGGGGCCAAGGCCCAGTGAGAAGTGGCCCCGAAAGCCTCGGATCAGTTGATGGAAATGGGGGGAATCCGGGCTGATTCCCGATAAAAAGAGGATGTCCCAGTTCACCGATGAGGTGCGACTCATCTCGACAAATTGACGAGTCAGTGAGATGCAATCCTCCCCGATGAAGGGACAAGCCAGCGCCCAACTCGCCTCCAGTGGATGAGCATAGGTCCCGAGGCTGCGGTCGGTTCCGATTCCGAGGGCGATAAATCCGTGTTCGCACTCCCTGGCCCAGAGTTGATGATCGGGAAGAAAGGCTTTCCAGGCCGGTAAAATCCACAGGGTTGACGAGCAGAAGCGATCGATGTGGGGAGTTCGGCGCACCGCGGCATCGAAGTCCTCAGAGCGGCTCTCCAGATTCTCAATGGTCAGTTCGCGCATAGCTCAACCTCTTGACTTTCGACAGTGCCCTGACTAACTAAAGATAAGGCGTTTTCTTGCCCGCGAAAGGTTTCATTTATCTGTCGACGGCTGTGGGTTGATGTAAAAAGTAGGTACCAGGGATGGATTTTCGGAAAACGAAATACATATTGCCCAACCTGTTCACACTTACCAGTGTGTGCGCCGGGATTTACAGTATCCACCTCTCGACGACAGCGCAAAGTGTATCGGAGATGACTCTGGCCGCCTGGCTGCTGGTGGCGGCGATGATCTGCGACGCTTTTGATGGGCGGGTGGCCCGGATGACTCGAACCGAGAGTGAGTTCGGCATCCAACTCGACAGCCTGGCCGATGCGGTCAGCTTCGGGGTGGCCCCGGCATTTTTGCTCTATCACTGGGGAATGACGGAATTGGGGTTGCTCGGCGTATTCGTGGCGGCCTGTTATGTGGCCTGTGCGGTGATGCGTCTGGCCCGGTTTAACGTCCTGGCCGGTCAGGAGCATGAGACAAAGCGCTATTTCCTGGGACTTCCCACGCCCCTTGCCGCCGGTACGGTGGTCGCCATCGTTTTGGCCCATGTATCCTTTACCGAGACCATGACCACCGGCGCCGCCGGCAGCGTGGCCGCGATCGTCGTATTA
>SKNI01000111.1 GCA_007120615.1 Myxococcales bacterium
GTAGCACTGCGGGTCGGCATAGAACAAGGTAAGCGTTACGTAGTCTTACGTAGTCGCTCAGAGAACATAGATGTACGTCCAGAGCGTTGAATTCGCTTTATGGAAGTGAAGCCCGTGGGAAGGGAAGTCGTCAGGTTGTGGAAACGCGAAAAGTAGGCTTTGGCCCGGAGAGGTCACCTGAGGGCAAATAAACCGGGTTCGTCGACGGCCGGCGGCTGACACCTAATCGGAGCGCAGCGGCGCAGCCAGACCGTGCCGCAGGGGAAGGTGACATTCTTCTTGCCGGCGATCCAGCGCTGGCGAAGTGTCTGATAGCGGCCGCAAAACGCCCGGTAGGTGGCGATGGCCGATGCCATCAATTCGGCGTTTTTCGTGGCAAATCGGGGGTTCATCCGGCGAAAGGGCGTGGCCGTCTTCGGGCTATCGGTGGGCTTTACCTTTTTGACCGCATCGGCGCCGCGACAGGACTCGCCAAACTCGCGGCGCAGGTCGGCGATTTCATCTTCAGCAATCTGCAGCAGTTCCTCGAAGTGAGCTTTGACCTCCTCGTGGCTCATATCCTCATATCCCGGCGGGGGCTGGGGGGTGAATTCGACCACGTCCGGGTTGGCCCGGCCGTAGAATTTACCGGGTTTCTCGATGCGAATGGTCTTCCCCCAATGGCGAGGTAGGATCATAAAACCCGGCCAGTCCTCGGCTCGCTTCACCAGGCCTGCCTGGACCGGGTTGAGCCAGATATAGAGTAGCTTTCGCTCGATGGCGTCGCGGTCCAGCAGGACCGTGTCGCCGTAGCTTCCGGACGCCCAGAAGTGGCCGGTGCGGCCCAGATCACAATTTCGGGCCCGGGCGATCCCGCTCATGGCGTCTTGCATGAACTTGCTGCGTTCCCCGGTGGTGTCGCCCACGGCAAAGTGGACGTGGTTGGACATGGCCATGGCCCCGTAGATTTCCTGGCCGTGATTGGTGGCCGCCTTGCCCACTTCGAACGCGGCTACCTCGTTGATGTAGGCGTCGGGGCGCAGGAAATAGCGGCGTTCCGAGCAGCGGCGGGTAATCAGGGCGACCTGGCCTGCGATATGTCGTCGTGGTTTTGTCATCTCGATATTCCTCCAGAAAAAGGGTGTCGAAAACTGCTGTATTTCTGTTATCGAGATTTTTGTCGCGATGTTGCGAAAATGAGGCGATCTTTTTGGTGTAAAGTGCTCAAGGTTCAACCCTCAGATCGGCGGTCTGGCCCGAAATTATTGGCTGATGTGCGTCTGTCGGTCGGTTCTCACATCTGTCCAGATCGCGTCTGTCGGTCGGTTCTCCGGTTCTCCCGAACTCACCAACAGGAGGAGGGCATCTTTATTCATCTCGATGGCCCACCAAAATAATCACCAGGTCGTTGACGTTGCTTCCCGTGGCTCCGGTGAAGATCAGATCACCGGTCTCCTCGAAGAACCGGAAGGAGTCGTTGTTCTGGAGATAACTTTTCGGGTCGAGCTCTGCCTGTTGAGCGCGCTGCCAGGTTGGCGCATCGGCAATGGCGCCGGCAGCGTCGGTGGGGCCGTCGATGCCGTCCGTGGCGAGGGTGGCGAGGGTGATCTGCGGCTCGCCGGCCAGCCGGTGAAGCGCCGCCAGGGCGAGTTCCTGATTTCGACCGCCCCGACCATTGCCGGTGACGGTGACCGTGGTTTCGCCGCCGGCGATCAGGCAGATGGGTGGCTGGAAGGGCCGGCCGCGATGGACAATCTCTTGAGCGATCGAGGCCAGCACACCGGCGACGTCACCGGCCTCGCCATCGATGGTAGTGCTCAAGATCGCCGTATCCCACCCGAGGTTGCGGGCCGACTCCGCGGCAGCGCAGACCGCAAGCTCCACGTCGCCGACGACGCAAGCCCGGCCCCGGCGAAACGCCTCTGCGCCCGGCGATAGTGTCTCGTCGACCTCTCTGCTCAGCCCGGCCCGCAGGTGGTCCACGACAGCGGTCGGCAAGCGATCGGCCAACTCGAATTTGTCGACCACCGCCCAGGCGTCGTGGAAGGTAGTGGGGTCGGCCACGGTGAGTCCCGAGGCCACGGCGTCGACGCCGGCGCCGATGACGTCGGACAAGATCAGTGAGAGGTGTCGTGCGGGCTCGATGGCCGCCGCCAGCCGCCCGCCGGCGATGGCGGAGAGGTGCTTTCGCATGGCGTTGGTCTCCACGATGGTGGCACCGGACTCCAAAAGAAGCTTCGTGACCCGCTGCAGGTGCTCAATGCTCAGCGACGGCGCGGGCAGTGTGGTCAGCGCCGATCCGCCGCCGGAGATGACGCAGATCACCAGATCATCTTCACCGGCCTGTTCGGCGACCTCCAACAACCTCCGCGCGGCCGTCTCACAACTCTCGTCAGGCACGGGATGGGCCGCCTCGACGACCTCCACGTATTGGAGTTCATCGACGCCGGCGTCATCACCACGCCGGGTGACCACCACCCCCCCGGCAACACGGTCGCCGAGGCGCGCCTCCACCGTCAGAGTCATGGCGATGGAGGCCTTGCCGGCACCGAGCACGAACACCCGATTCGCTTCGCCGGGATCGTAGTCTTCGGCGTCGAACCATCGCTCCACGGCGCTCTGGGGGGCAATGGCCTCCACCACGGCGCCGAAAATCGCACTCATCGTTCGGCGGTGTTCTGTATTCGCCTTTGGAATTGGCACGGTCTTGACCACAATCACTCCTGGTGTGTTGACCCTTCGAGCGGCAGAGCTGAGCATAACCGGTCGGAGGCGCGAGGTCCTCTGCATTTTAAAATCGCAAAGGGGTGCCGCTTTTGTTAATCTTGGCTATATCTAGCCTGCATTATTCATGACTTCCATCGTTGCGACTGCGAGCCATGATCATGATTAGTTTCCACCGTATCGCATATTTCACCCCTCTTCTTGTACTATTACTTGCTCTCAGCGGGTGCGTGACCGACACGACCTCCTATCGCACCTACGAGATCGAGATCGACTCCGACCCCTCGGGCGCGCAGGTCGCTACCAGCGCCGAGGGCCATCAGGTTTTGGGGGCAACGCCCACGAGGGTGATCGGAGAGTACGAGCTGCGCACCTTCGAGAAGACCGACCAGTGGTGGGTTCCCATCGTCGCAGGGGCTCTGCTGGGCATCGGCGGCACGGGCATGATCGTGGCCAGTTCGGGCCCGGAGCGAGGCGACATCAGCGTGGGCCTTCTCGTCCCAGGTATTTTCGCAGTCATGATTGGACTGGGCCTGCCCGGCTTGTCGCTGGGCGCATATATGCAGGACGGCAATCAACGTGTGCGGCTCCCTGGTGAGCGCAAATGGCAACGGGTGGGGCGCCATCTACCCGAGGATGAGCTCGTTCGTGCCTTGCCACGCATCGATCTCACGCTTACCCGTCAGGGCTTTCTGGATCGCCAGATCCAGGCCCGCCCCGGCGACCGGCTCACTCTGGAATTCGCCATCGATCCTGATGCACCGGCCTTCGCCGACGCATCCCCGCCGCGCCGGCCCGAACCGGCGGCTTCTCAGCAGGCCCCGCCGCAGGCCGCTCCGCAAGTAGACTTGCCCTCGTTTGTCAGCGCCTCCCCACAGGCTTCGGCCTACGCTCTGGTCATCGGCATTGAAAATTACCGAAGCCTCCCCGATCCCCTCGGCGCACGTAACGATGCGGAGGCATTCACCAAGATGTTGCGCGAGACGCTGGGAGTCCCGGCCCGAAACGTGCGCCTTCTCACCGACGAGGGGGCCACCCGCAGCGACATCTTAAGCGAGCTCACCAGGCTCACCGAGACCGTCCCCGCGGGAAGTCGCATCTACTTCTTCTTCAGCGGTCACGGCTCTCCCGACGTGGAAAGTGGCCGCTCTTTCCTGCTTCCCTTTGAGGGCTCCCCGGAGACACTCTCCCACAGCTCCATCGCCCTCGACGAGATCATCGCCGCTCTAGAAGACACCTCCGCCCGCGACGTTATCGCCTTTGTGGACGCCTGCTTCTCCGGCATGGGCGACCGCTCGGTGATCCCCGAGGGTCTTCGCCCCCTGGTGCCGGTCCAAACCGTAGAGACCTCCTCGAAGGTCGCGCTCTTCTCCTCCTCCGGGGCAAGCGAAGTCTCCGGCGCCCTCCCGGGCCAACCCATCGGTCTGTTCACCTACCATCTTCTCCACGCCCTCGGCAGCGGGCGCGCCGATATCAACGGCGACGGCCAGATCTCCCTCGCCGAACTCGAGACTTATGTGTCGCCCCGGGTCTCCCGGGATGCTCAGGAGGCATCGCGCAACCAGAACCCCACCCTGGACGTCGGCGACGATCTCGGCGACCCCGCCCACGCCATCATCTCCTGGGGCGTGACCCGACCCTGATTATTCTCAATAAGACTACATTCTGGCCTGGATTAATCCAGGCTAGAGATCGACCTCAACCGCAACCACCTATAAGCATATCATGACCGAGCCCATCTTCTCTCTTTCACCTGATGAGATCGCGGGGATCGCTCGAAAAATTAAGAGCTCCCGCGATTATTACACGAAGATGAATGTTCTTGTGGAAGAGGGCATATCATGGGCCGACAGATATCGAGCCCTCTGGTGGCTCATCGGGCAGGAAGCCTACGATGCACATGAGGATCCGGCCATCTGGTATGAGCTTGCTGAATCCGTTGACCAGGTCTCCACGAAAGACCTGGTGGACTTTTTGGCCCGTGTTCAGCGCTACGATGAAGAGCCCGAATCAGAGACCGAACCAGAGACCGAACCATCGGCCTTCGAAGGGGAAGCAGCGTGGGATGACTACGTGGATGATTCTCATTACGAGGACTATGCCATGGATGGGGAGGGGTATTCCACACCGCCATTTGAGTCGAAGCGAATCGTCTCCTTCTGGCCGTGGACCCTGGATACGCTCGCCATGAACGCCTACGCTCGAGACCCGGAGATGGTCGAGGGGCGGGCCGCAGACTTTCACCCCGATGTGCAACGAGGTCTCCAGCTAGTCCGGCGGCGTTTCGGGGCTATTCCCAGAGAGGAGCTGCCCCAGGGCACCCTGGAGGACCTGGCCGAGCGGTTTGTGTGGGAGACCTTCCACGGAAACCTCTGGGACGTCGTAGATGGCGAGCTTTCCTTCGTGATCGTCAACGGAGCCGACGAGACGGCTCGAGCGAATCGGGCGCGCTTCTTCTCGCATTTTGCTGACGAGGAGACCTGGGCTCGGCTCGTCCTCACCACCAGCCTGAGCAGGGACTACGCCCCACAGAATTATGAGAGGACTCGTGCAGCCTGGAAGCACTGCTCCTTGGAGCAACTCAAGGAGCTGATCACCCGAATCAGCGTTCATACCAGGGACCGAGTTGATGCCATCGAGGTCATCGTCTCCCGCGGTGAGCGACCCCAGGATCTCCTGCAAATCGCCGGTGGCTTTGCCGCAGGCAACCTTCATCAGAAATCGGAATTCATCGCATTGGCTGCAATCCTGACGGCCCTGCGCAACGACCAGCCCGTCCCTGACGAAGCCCTCGATTTCATCTCCTTTTTGAACCTGGACACCCCCTTCATGCGCTCGGAATTCTTCAGCGTTCCGATCTACATGGAGGCCCTGGGTGCCTTTGAGGATGAACAGATCACTTCTCTCTTGCGCAGAGCATTTGCCGATCCTCAACGACGCTCGCTGCCATTTCCGGTGATGCACGCCTACGCCCACGATCCAGAGGTTCTGCAGGCTGCTCTGGAAGCCGTGGAGTTTCTCGCCGAGGAGAACCAACGGTTCAACAGAATGACAAAATTGGCTTTGAGCCTGGGCCTGCTCGGGCCGGATCATCTGCGCCCGCTGGCCGATGCCTTCGATCGCAGCTCCTCGGACCTGGCCCGAAGCACTTTCCGCAGGGCGATCCTGGGAGTCCTGGCAGACCAAGATATCACCCCGGACGAGTCCATCGACCGGTTCCTCTCCCTTGTGGATATGGAGGCCGTAGGCACCTCGGAGAACGATCTGGGCTACCACGTCGCCGCGGACTATCGCGCCGCCCTCTCCAGACTCCCCGTCGAGCGCGCTGTGGCTCGCGTCCTCAGAGATATCGACGAGGCCAAACCACACTGGATTCGCGTGGTTGCTGCCCTCCAGGCCCTGCCCCACGATGCGCTCCTCGAGGAGTTTTTCCGCATCCTGATCGGAGTTCCGCTTCCCTCATCGCTCTATTTCGACTGGTTCAAGAGCTTCCTACAGGATCTCCCTGAGCAAGCTCGGCCATTTCTAAGCCAGGCGCTGGCGACGTGCCGAGATCCCGACCTGCACAACGCCGTCGCCAGCGCTCTTAGCCAACTTCAATATGAAGATCTGCTCGCCGAAAGGGGGGCTCAATCTGCTGCCGACAAGAGCCCGGCCGACAAATTACGGCGTCTGTGCGACGCCTATTTTGAAGCCCACCCCGAGGTAGTGCGGACCACCATCTACACTCTCGACCGACAGGAGACTCCCTCCCGGGACGGTAGCCTCAACCGCCTCGGCGGTCGTCCCGTTGGCCTGACCCTGGAGTCCTGGCCGCTGTTCCGGGACGACCCCGACCACCCCATGCACCATCTCTTAACCCTGGATCTCAATACACTTCCCGAACTGAAAACCCGCTTTCCCGAGCACCGGGTCATCTCTCTATTCATTGAGCATCCCTACCATCATGAGGCCTATGGGCCGGGCAACGAGTCAGTTCGGGTACTGTTCATTGCCGACGAAGCCGCCCTGCCCTATGAAGGCGACCTCCCGACGAGCACCGACGACCCCGCCGTCGGCTTCCTGGTGGAGGAGGTCGAGGTACCACTGGGTGCCTGGTCTGTTTCCTACGGCAGCGACGAGAGACTGGAGGAGATCCGCAAAACCATCTATTCCCTCCACGCCTGGGGTGGTGGAGATGGTGGCCCCTTCTGGCTGCAACAAGAGGAGCATCAAGGTGACTTTCTTCTGCAATTTGACGAGGCCTTTGCCCACATGAACCTCGGCGACGCTGGACTGATGTTTCTCTTCGCAGACACCGCTTTCTTCCAATGCCACTGAGAGTGGACTTGGGCGTCCCGATCCGTGATAATCTCCGGGCTACCGAAATTCCCATGAATTTGCGATGCATTGATCGATCGAAGGCATGAAACCAGGTGAGCACCGGAGGACTGATTTATGGCGAAGTTAATTGTCGTTTTCTGCATGGTGATGGGGCTTGTCTTGGCCGGGTGCAATGGTGAGCCCGAGCAGAACAACAACCAGGACCCGAATATGGATGCCGGACTTGATGTCGGAGATCCGGACGTCGGGGAGGACGCGGGAAATGGCGATATCGACGATGTCGGCAGGAGTGACAACGACGGCGATATAGGTCTCGATGCCGATGCCAATGGAGACATCAACGACGTCGACGATGATAGTGGTGCGGACGTTGTGGACGATAGTGGTGCGGACGTTGTCGACAGCGACGCCGGTGATGAAGATGCCGGCGATAGCTGTTTCCCCTGTGGCGACCCCGACGACAACGCAGCCTTTATCTGTATCGACGGGCAGCGCGAGTCGGTTTGCTTGCCCGGATTTCAACTTA